>CAYPGH010000072.1:730-3363 GCA_964410475.1 uncultured Candidatus Saccharibacteria bacterium | reverse complement strand
TTTTGAGGAACATTGTAGCGCTATAAACCCTACAGTACCACCGGCATGGGCACTGCTACGCTTGTGGTAGCTCCGCAGAAATGCGGAGAGGTCGATCTGCCTGTGCGTGTACGCACGCAGACAGGTACATTATTCATCAAACAATTATTCTCTATGCCATCAACAAAAGAATCATACTTCATCGGCATGGACTTGCATCAAAAGACAAGTACATTCTCGGTGAAAGAAAAGGAAGGAAAAATCATCGAGGCAAAGACGATATCAACGACGAAAGAGGATGTCGAGAAATTCCTTTCGCCATATTCCGGATCAACACTGACACTCGAACCAGTATCACAGTGGTACTGCTATGCCGACTTCATTGAGTCGCTCGGACTTTCGGTGAAGATCGCGAATCCGATGCGCGTGAAAGCAATTGCCTCTGCTCGCATCAAGACCGACACGATTGACGCGGGAGTCTTGGCCGATTTGCTGCGTGCCAACATGCTCCCCGAGAGTTATCACGCACCAGCGAACGTGCGCGCATGGAAAGAAGAAGTGCGACTGCGCATGTCGCTCGTGCGATTGCGCGTCCAGGTCAAGAACAAGATACATGCGCTTCTGTGGAAGCAAGGAATTCGAAGTCCGTACACGCTGTTCTCAAAGAGAGGATTGCTGTGGCTCGACACACAGATATTCTCAAAAGAAATCACGATCGCCCTTGCAACGTATCGTGAGACGCTCGCGCTTCTCGATCGACAAGTTACGGATGCTGAAGGGCGCATGATCGAAGACAACAAACATCGTGAGGAGGTGAAGCTGCTGATTACCATCCCGGGCATCAGCTATCTCTCCGCGCTCACCATCATGGCCGAAGTGGGGACGATTTCTCGATTCCCATCTGCAAAGAAATTGATGGGCTATGCAGGGATTGTTCCTTCGACGTACGCCTCTGGTGGAACAGTGCGCCACGGCCGGATCACGAAAACTGGATCGTCGTGGTTGCGGTGGGTCTTGATCGAAGCCGCGCACCATCAACTGCTCTGCACGAGGCAGAAGGGGCTTACAAAATATTACAACGGGATCAAAGAGAGAAAGGGCAGCAAAGCCGCCGCAGTTGCCACGGCACGGAAACTCTGTGCCGTGATCTTTCGGGTACTCACTGACAAACGTCCGTTCGTGAGTCCCGAGGAGTGGGACAATCGGAGAGCGCACCACCGTTTTATTGCGATCAACTGATGCGCACAAATTATAGCTGTGCGACTCCGGTGTTTTCCCACAAGCAGAATGTGCCACGTGCACGGATTGGTAATTGAAATCCGGTTTCGACGCGCCGTGACAACTGCGGCGGAGTATTGAACATGCAAGGAGCGTCTGTGGGAAGCGTATCAAAATCAGAGAAAGCTATCCACAGAGCCACGGTTGACAGGGTTTATTGGTAAACGGCGGGGATGGCTCCCCGAAATTCATTTCAGCAATGTATTGATCGGGATGTTAAAAACTTTTGCGAGTCGCTCCATTCCTCTTAACGATACATTTTGGACGCCTCGCTCAATTTGACTAATGTAGCTCGGGTGTACGCCGATTTTCTTTGCAATGTCGCCCTGTGACATGCCGCGCTTTTCACGCAATTCCTTTACTCTCTTGCCAAATTTCTTCGATATATCCATGTCTGGACATGGTAGCAATTCGCGCAGCATGATACTATATGGAGTAATAACTCTATGCGATATTTTCTCTATGCTCGCAAAAGCACCGATGTCGAGGACAAGCAGGTTATGTCCATCGAGGCGCAGCTTTTTGAATTGCGGACAATAGCAAGGCGAGACGAATTGGAAATTGTTGAGGAGTATGTCGAAAAGCAAAGCGCGAAAATGCCCGGCCGTCCGGTGTTTGAGGAAATGCTGTCCCGTATCGAGCGCGGCGAAGCACAAGGCGTTATCTGTTGGAAGATTGACCGCCTTTCGCGCAATCCGGTTGATAGCGGCCGCATCAGTTGGCTTTTGCAGCGCGGCGTTATTCAGCAAATACAAACACACGACCGCTCATATCTGCCGCAAGACAATGTGCTTATCATGTCCGTAGAGTTCGGAATGGCGAATGAGTACATACGCCAGTTGAGCGTAAATGTCGCTCGTGGCTTGCGGCAGAAAGCGCGAAACGGACATTATCCATCCGTCCCGCCCATTGGCTATCTCAATGACCCACGTACCAAGACAATCGTTGTTGATAGAAAGAAATCAAAAATCGTCCGCGCCGCCTTTGAGCTATACGCTCAAAACGGCTCGCGGCTCGAAGATGTTTCGCGTTTTCTATTTGAGCGTGGCATGATGACACATCCGACAAAACGCTGGGAGAACGGTGGCGGGCATCCACTCAACAAGAGCAAGGTGAGCGTGTTGCTTTCCAACTCGTTCTACTACGGCCACTTCCGCTACGCGGGTGAAATGTATGAGGGCAAACATACACCGATTGTTTCAAAGGAATTGTTTGACCGAGTGCAAAAAGTCTTGGCCCTGCGCGGTAGAACACAAAAGTTAAAGAAAAGCCCGCAAGCACTCTGTGGTCTGCTGAAATGCGGAGAGTGTGGATGCTCAATCACGTGCGAGGAGAAATTTAAGTATCAAAAAAATGGAAACGTCCACGGATACGTT
>CAYPGH010000072.1:0-720 GCA_964410475.1 uncultured Candidatus Saccharibacteria bacterium | reverse complement strand
TTACCAGCAAGCCCTTGTGCCGTGCGGGAATATACAGGATATTCCACAACCGTTTTTATTGTGGCTTTTTTGAGTATCCGAAAGGGAGTGGAGAGTGGTATAAAGGAAAGCACGAACCTATGGTTACTGAGGAAGAATTCGCGCGCGTGCAAGACCGGCTCGGCGATGAGCGTCCGCGCCCGCTTGGTCGCCGGTTTGCTTTTACTGGCACAATGAAGTGCGGCTCTTGTGGAGCGTCAATTACTGCGGAGGAAAAAATCAAGCGCCAGAAGAATGGAAACGTCCACCGATACGTTTACTATCGGTGTACGAAGAAGCGGGGCAAGTGCGCTGGCGCGTACATTCGAGAAGAAACGCTCGACACGCAACTCTCCGAGTTGCTCTCGCGTTTTCACTTGCCGCGACATTGGGCGGAAGAATTAGATCGTATGGCTACGAAAGACGCGGCCGATGCCTCTCAAACGGCGGCAGCGTCCGTCCAAGCGATGCGGGCAAAGATTGCCGATTTGGACGGCAAAGTTGCCCGCCTCACCGACCTCTTTGTCGAACAGGACATTGAGCGCGATGAGTACCTATCGCGCAAACGTGAATTGATGTCCACAAAGAAGTCGGCACAAGAGAATATCTTGCGCTTGGAACGCAACGCCGCCGTGTGGCTCGAACCCATGCGAGCGTGGCTAAAGGACGCTTCATTGCTTGATGAAGCGGCTAAATCTAAAG
>CAYPGH010000071.1:0-3374 GCA_964410475.1 uncultured Candidatus Saccharibacteria bacterium | reverse complement strand
AGCTCAACTTCAGGATACTGTGCGTATATGGCAGATTCAACAACCTCGCGCCATCCTCGCCGGCACCATATATAGAAATGTACTTCACCGCCGAATGAAACCATCTCGAACGAAAACCATGGGCGCGTTTGTCCCTGGAACACACGGTTAAAGAAAGTCGTCTCCCCTGAGTCCGTCCATAACTTCGTAAAAACCATTTCCATTGCACGCGGAGATTTCACGATGTCACGTGGGAATTTTACTTCCAAAAGCATGTTATCAAGGCTGGCAATGTACGATGCGCGCGCATACCAAACCCACGCCTTCCATCCGCCGATAACGGAGACTACTGGAAGCCATATTGGTAGCGTACCGAACACCCACTCGAATCCGAAAAGCGGTAAGTTTGGTATTAATCGCCAAAGTATTCCGAGAAGCCCTACGAATAATATGCTCAAAAAAAGGCCACGTGAGATACCCCAGAAGCCCCCTATGAAATCATCGACTATAGTATGAAAATCGAACGATAACAGGTCTCCAATGCGACCCTTAAATATCGCTGATGTTGTGATGTCCTCCTGTTCGAAATTCAGAGACATGCATCTATGATAATGCAAAAGGGCCGAAAACAAAGGAGAAAGTGTGGAAGATCGCTATCAAGAGATCTATCCTAAGTGAATGGTCAGGTCTTATTTTACGAGCTTGTACTTGCCATCCGGAAGGCGGATGAACATTCCGTTCTGAAGATTAACTGCGATGGTTGCGTCTTTCACATAGCGTTCCCGCTTCACGCGTTCTATTATTTCGTCACGTGAAAGTGCTTCTTCGCGCTCAAGTATACTTCTGATGACGTCGCGCACCACTCCCGGTTCATAGCCCCACTCCTTCAGTGCATAAAGGCCGCGGCCAACGAGAACAAAACGATTATCTTTGATGAGTTCGTTGTGCGTCGTCGCCGGATGTGCTTTTCGTTCAAAAAGTTTTTCAACGCTTTTTGCGACCTCCATGAAATGCATCGGAGAACCATGACGCTTAAGCGTTAGGTAGGCAAAATCGCGCGTGTTCTTTATTCGCACGTGTGGCGATTCAACACGTCCCCACTCACCAAGCGGATTCCTTCCCACCCGTTTAGAGATGAGAAGCCAGCGCATGAGCACATCCCCCGGACGGTTCTTCACGCCTTCTTGTTTGAGGAATTTCGCGAATAATGCCAAGAACTCCTCTTCCGGTGTAAGACGCTCTACATCGACTGACTCATGCAAGTGAGATAACGCACGCTCGACAGATTCCGCAAGGGACTCATCCGCATGCCATCGTGTTTTAAAGTGCACATCCTCGCGACGGTCACCAAAATGATGTCCGACCGTCAAAAGAAAGAGTATGTGATTGCGTTCCGTTTCGTTCTTCGGCAACTCTCGAAGGATACTTTCTTCTGAAACAACACCGCCGAGTTCGTGGATGGCCCGCCTAAGATCCTCCCACGTGTTCGAATGAGCACTGTATGCTTCCGACTCCCTAACCGCGATCAAACTGTGGCTTTCTATTTGGCGAATACGCTCTCGGGTGATGCCGTATTCCTTGCCTATGGCGTCCAGCGTGCGCATCTCCCCCTTCGGAGAGAGCCCGAAACGATCTGTAAGAACTTTGCGTGAACGCTCAGGCAACTCTGAGAGCAGATCTTTTGTAACTGATTTTGGTGAAATAGTAAGCATATGTGGCACAGTTGACGTAGAATGTATACTGTGTCTTACCTTATATCAAGTGGGAAGGAAGCTGTCAATGTGGATAGCTCTGTGACACATCGAGATGCCCCTCCAGAAATGCAGGAAAAAGTCATAGTCGATGAGTTTCCGACACATTACACCTCCCAGCACTCTTTTTCCACACGAAAACCCCATTTTTGAGAAATAGTATTCCCATATGGGAAACTCTCTCGTGATATCATCGCCTTATGGCTGAAAAAGCTCTTCGAGTTCCACCACAAGATACTGAGATGGAGCGTGCGTTACTTGGCGCTCTTTTGTTGAATCAGAACGCGATGTATGAAGTCGCTGACTTGGTCGGAGTGGATTCGTTCTATTCAGGAAAACACCGGATCGTTTTTGACGCAATGCTCTCGCTCTATGCAAAGAGTGAACCGATAGATGTTGTAACCGTTTCGGGAAAACTTAAAGAACGCAAACAACTTACCGAAATCGGCGGAGCGGCATTTTTGGGCGAGCTCACGGGTGCGGCCGCTTCCCCGGGAAGTGCGAAACATTACGCGGAGAGCGTTCAGACAAAATTCGTTCTGCGTGCGCTACTTGATGCCGCAGCGAAAATAGGTGAGCTTGGATTCCAGGAAGATCGCGAGATTGAGGAGATACTTGACGAAGCGCAAGCAGCCGTATTTTCCGTTACGCAAACCCCAATGCTTCGTTCATTCAGTAGCATTAAAGACGAGCTCACGGAGGCATGGGAGCGGCTTGAACGACTTCAGAAACACGAAGGAACCCTACGTGGTGTTCCAACCGGCTTCCCCCAGCTTGATAATATGTTGGCTGGCCTTCAGAAATCCGATCTCATTCTTCTTGCCGCCCGTCCTTCAATGGGAAAGACCGCGCTCGCTTTGGATATCGCAAGACTAAGCGCAACGAAACACGGAACATCGACCGCCGTCTTCTCTCTGGAAATGAGTTCCCAGCAGTTGGTCGACCGTATGCTCGCTGCGCAATCTGGTGTCAACGCATGGCGTTTACGAACAGGAAAAATTAAAAGCGAAGAGGAATTCGAACGACTCCAGGAGGGTATGAGCGTTCTTGCCGAAGCACCTATTTACATTGACGACAAGGCTTCGTCTACCGTTCTCCAGATGCGCTCTGTCGCGCGGCGGCTTAAAATGGAGAAAGGTCTCGGGCTCGTTATTGTGGATTATCTTCAGCTCATTACTCCGACACACACCAAAGGCGGCGATTCCATGGTCCAGCAGGTAACGGAGATTTCCCGCGCGCTCAAAGGCATGGCTCGCGAGCTTGATATTCCAGTTCTTGCTCTCTCGCAACTCTCGCGCGCAGTGGAACAGCGACGTGGCCGACCGCGTCTATCCGACCTGCGTGACAGTGGCTGTCTTGCAGGAGACACCCTTCTTACGCGTGCAGACACGGGAGAACGCGTCGCTATCAAAGACCTGGTGGGACAGGAGAACATTCCCATCCACTCTCTCACCGCCGATTACAGGATCATGCCGCTCGTCATATCGCGCGTCTTTTCAAGCGGCCAAAAACAGCTCTATGAACTGCGTGTACGAAGCGGACGAACCATCAAGGCATCCGGGAATCATCCGTTCTTGACGTTCAGAGGATGGGATCGGCTTGACACGCTCAAGCCGGGCGACCGCATAGCGCTTCCCCGCATGT
>CAYPGH010000070.1:0-3412 GCA_964410475.1 uncultured Candidatus Saccharibacteria bacterium | reverse complement strand
ATCCGCTCTTTATCCTCTCTCTATTCGTCATTCTCTACCTTCTTTTCCGTTGGGCTACAAAGCGCCCGCGAGTTCGGTACTAGTGTTGTATTCTCTCGCGAAAAGTACTCCAAGATATTATCGATACGCTTATCACAATATATGCGGCGCTTACCCACTGAAACACCTGTTCAGGATATGGAGAAAAGAGGTCGCCGGAGCCGGGCTCTGGGTAGACGATGAAAAGCAGTGCGGCGAGTGGGACGAACCAAATCGCAAATTTCTTCCATGCCGGAAAAGCACGCGGGACGAAAAGGAGTATTAGGAACACGAGCGCCAGTGCAGGCATACCATAGAAAAGTGGATCACCAATATTATTCAATAACTCGCGGCATGAATATTTATCATGAGAGCAAAGTTGAAATGAGACCGAGTTAGTTAAAAGAAAACCGCCTCCAAATCCAATAAAGGCGAGGGCCAACGAACTAAGAATGATCTTCCGTGTTCCCATATCTCAATTATAGCGCACTCTCGATCTGCTCAAGAAGATTCAGTAGTTCTTGTGCTTCTATATCATCAATCTTCCCCTGTTTTGCCTCTTTCGATATTTTCTTCGTGATATTTGAGAGATCCTTGATGAGAGATTTTTTATCCTCAAGCTTCTTCACGCGCTTGAGCAAGTCGTTTTTCAGTCCCTTCTTGATATCAAGCCCCTCTATTTTCTCCCTGAGTTCAGCGAGTACTTCCGCGTCAAGAACGACATCTTCTGCCTGCGCTTCGAGAATGTCCAACAATTCCAGAATTTCTGCGGCATCACTAGTATCCAGCTTTCCTTTCGCATCTTGCTTGGTTATTTTATCTTCAAATTTTGCGAGTAGTTTCGCATTCTGGTGTTTTTTCTTCTCGACTTTCTTCTCAATTCTTTCTATCTTTTTAAGGAGATCTTTCTTGAGCTTCTTCTTAATGTCGAGTGCCTGGATTTTTTCTTTGAGCAAGGCAATGAGTTCGTTGAGAGAAAGCTCGGCTTCATCAGCAGTGATGAGTACATCAGTTTCCCCGTCTCCGTCCAAGTCAATTTCTATCACTGCTTCTTCCGGCACGACGCTGTCCACTGTGGACGTCGCATTTGTGTTCTCCGTTGTGGGAATATCCGAGTAGCTGGCAAGCAGAGTTACAGCGTCAGCCACAAAATCTTCAATCTCAACAGTCGTTAGCCCATCACCGATTCCCTTGTAGACAAAGTGATACGTCCCGCCTTTAGGAAGAAAGATGTATTGGCCGTCACCAGAATAGAGAAACGTGCTTCCGGGAATGTTCTCCGTAATTAAAAGAATGTCTGCAGAGAGGTCTTGAGCTGAATTAATGCCGGTAAAGTTTTCAAGTTCGTCGTATGCACCGAGAATAACTGGGGAGTGGGTGCTTACGATTAATTGATCGGCGAGATCCTCCAGTAGCGGTTTCGTGTTTGTGACAAAGCTTGTTTCTGTTATATCCTCTTCTTGAATTATTGATTCTACGAGAGTTTGGATTGGACTAGTGTTTAACAAATCTCTATGCTGGGCATTTGAATCAGAAAAATCGTTGTAATCAAAAACATTAAAAAAATATGTCTCATCTGCAATTGACGAAATAGCGCTCGGATAGACAACTGTCTTATCACCCTCACGAGTAGGAACTGTTCTATAACTCTGGAATCCGTGGCTCTCGCGATATTCAATCTCCTTCGTTGTCGGACGTCCCCATCCCGCTACTTGCACAACACGAATATGTTCTGGAAATTCGTAGTTGTCATACTCGTTGTGTAAATCAGCGGCGCTCGTCATGAACTCCGCACGAAGCACTTCAGGTACGCGTAAAAGCTCCTCTGGCGGTTTAGTACGCACTACACCAGCGCCTGTCGCAAAAGAGAAAAAGTCGGCGTAGGTATTTATGAAAAGTCCCCAAAAATCCCGCCACGCCTCTGTAAACGATGCGTCCGGATCGAATGTGATGACTGGACTTACCACCTCTTCAAAGTAGCGCGGGGATGGAAGAAGGTTATACGCACTCGGCATATTCTGCGCTATCGTACGCGCCTTGATAGAGCTTACGATAAGGCCGGACACAATCCCCTCATCATCACCATGAAGAATTGCCGCCACAGCTTGTGGCGTGCCCAGTTGCGGCACTCCTATCATCACGAACGAATCAATAAGATTTTCTTTGCCTTCGTTCTCAAGCTGCTTGATAATTACTTTCCCCAAAAAACCGCCCATGGAGTGCGCGACAATGGTGACTTGCCCCGTCTGTGATTGTTCCGCGAGTGTTTCTATTTCTGCTATCAGATCCACCGTACCTCCTGCTGTTTTGACGCCATTTTCAATTATTTTCTCTGGCGAGAATCGCCAATCGTATGGAAATGACAGCCATGAACTTATCGTTCCGTCCGCAACAAAATCGTCCATGAAATCTGAGAATGGGGAGTATATCGGGGCTCCGTAGAACGTATTCAGAACACCATCCACATACACGTTATTCACGCTCTCGCCTGTCTCATCAAGCGCAAGTTGTTCTACATCATTGCTGAAAGCAGTAGGCGGCCAGAGTGTATCAGTACCGGTCTTCAGTACGCTCCCCTTGATCCCCGGCAGAAAAACGACGCTCGAACAGCATTCCTCTACGGCGCCTTCCTCAAGTATGGTGAATCTAATGGTTTCAATAAAATTCTCCGAAACTTGTGCGTACGCGACCGTCCTAAACAAGAATGCAAATATGCGCTGTAGCCACGGCACATTATTCTCCGACGGAGGATCCACCTCATACACATCAAGTTCATAAACTCCTGTCTGCTCCCATGAAATAGTGCTGGTCCCGAAGAAACCACCTATGCTCGCAACGAACTCGCGTGTATCTCCAGAATCGGAAATGCGGAATAGTGCACCCTCGGTTATGAATATAAACGGGTCGTCAGTTTCTATCTGTACGTCTTTTGATACATTAAGTGGAACTTCGTAGGCACTGCCGTCTTGAATATTGACTGGATTATCAATAAATATCTCACCAGTATCGGGATCTTCGACAAGGTCGCCCTAAACGAGCGTTGATACTGCGAGAGCGCTCGCGGGAAAAACAAAAAAGACGGCGCTTGCAAGAAAAATTGCAGATACAGGAAACTTCATGAAGATGATTCTATCACCGCGATCCTATGCTTCTTTGCCCTTTTCCCCAGATTCAAAATCCTCGTAGAGCGGCGCTCCCTTCTTGGACTCAGATATCAATCCGATGAGATCCTCTTTCTTATCGAGCATATCTGCCGTCTCCGCATACGCTAGTATTGTTCTCTCCGGTCGCTCGCCAACATAGTAGTCCCAGTAGCTTGAATAGCGGTAGCTGTTAATAAATTCTTGTGCCCGGCCGACATTTTCTATCCCCTTTTCTTTCGACCAGTTCGGTT
>CAYPGH010000069.1:0-3502 GCA_964410475.1 uncultured Candidatus Saccharibacteria bacterium | reverse complement strand
ATTCTTACCACACTCCCATGCTCGGCACTGATTGCCACGGCCGCTTCGCCGAAGAAGGTTCATCAGTTGACACTACGAACGATACGGTCTTGAATGCCTGTAGCGTTCTCCTTCAGCGTCTCGCGCACCAGACTGGTTCTCGAGAGTCCTGAAGGATAACGGCGGTTCTTTTAGGTCTTCGTTGTAATCCGCCAATCAAAGAAAGGGTTGAAATGACTAGGTACACCGGAGTATTCAGGCAAGAAACAGGGGGATACGGATTCATCATGTATCCCCGTGATGCAGATGGAAATCCTCCGCCGAACTTACCGCCCGAGGGTGGTATTTTCCTCAGTGCGTTCGAAGCCCGTAAGGCCTTCGGGAACCAGCATGGCCTCATGAATAACCTGCATGACCAGCCTCTCTTGTTCTCGATCCGTGGTAGCGACCACCACCTCTGGAAGGTGGAGGCCTACGAAGTGGACAGTGCATCACCAAGATCCAACGCCATTTGAAGCGATGCGTTGTCCTTTCGCGCTAACATCCGCCTCCGATCGTCTCGGGGGCGGGTATCTTTTTTACCACGTCCCTGTACTCGGCACTGATTTCCACGGTTCCTCTATCGGAAGCGGCTCCCCTGCCTGCAAAAGCTCGATTGAAATGCCGTTGGGACTTTTAATAAAGGCCATGCGACCGTCGCGCGGCGGCCGATTGATGACGACTCCCGCCTTCTGTAACTTCTCGCAGTATTCGTAGATATTTTCTACTTCGTATGCGAGATGGCCGAAATTCCGTCTGCTTACATATTCTTCCGGCTCCCCGCCTGCTTGTGCTGGCCAGTTGTGTGTGAGTTCCAAGACAGGCGCTATCGCGCTACTCGCGCCCATCTTTTTCTCTCTCGGCGCTGTTCCGACAGTATCCCCGGACGCTTTTAGGAATACGTTGGTGAATTTCCCCTTATCGTTGTCGTACCGATACACTTCCTCAAGTCCGAGTTTGCAGACATAAAAATCGAGTGCCTTCTTCAAATCCCCCACCCGAACCATCGTGTGCAGATAGCGCATTGCATCATTCGCCCGCGGTTTTCATCAACTCGGCTTTTTGCTTACGTACTTCTTCCAGAGAAGAATTCGCTTCGCGCATACTCTCTTTGATCGAACTCGCCCTCGGATCCGGTATGAAAAAGGAGCGCGCCGCGCCTTCAGTTGCGTCGTTCTTAATATGTTCTTTTGTAAGAGGACTTTCGAGAAGCCCGTGTAGGTTGTTTAATTTCTGTTCTCCCTTGGAGATCGCCAATCGTATTTCTCCTTGTTTCGTTTTCGGGATCTTTTCAGTGGTGTTAAGAAAGGTTTTAAGCTCTTTCAACTCTTTTCGGAGCGCATCTCTCATTGCACACGTTCGCTCATATTCGTTCTCTGTCTTCTTTTCCGCTTTTTCGCGCGGCATTCCAGCCAATCGCTCAAACTTCATGAGACGCATCGTAACATGGAAGGTTGAAAAGAATCAAAAGAAAATACTGGCTAATAATTGACAAAAATCACCGACTGGTGTTCCCCTCATCCGCAAGTCGCCATAAATACCAGCACGCTACTGTGCGATATGGTCGCCAGGATTCGGCGCGCGCCTCCATGTTCTTTGCGTCTGGTAAGTGTGGGAGTGTAAATAGTCGTTGGAACCCTTTTTGGATACCCAAATCCCCTACCGGCAACACGTCGGAGCGGTTGAGCGTGAACATCAAAAACATATCCGCACTCCACCTTCCGATTCCTTTTACGGCAATCAGGTGCTCTCGAATTTCTTCATCACTCATCCGAGGAAAAAGCTTCGGCTGAATAGTTCCATCTAAGAACCTTAGAGAGAGGTCTTTAATGTACGAGGATTTTTGTGCTGATAATCCGACGGAACGCAAACGCGCGTCGGTGGTTTTTAAGACATGTTCGGGAAGCGGAAACGGTTTCTCTCGATAGAGCGCCGTGAATCGTTTATATATGGTCTCCGAAGCTTTTCCGGAAAGTTGTTGGTGGATTATTGCCCGTACCAGCGATTGGTATACGTTTTTTCTCCGTGTGTAATCTGGTTTCGGATATCGTGAAATTAGCCGCTTGAGATGCCTATCCTTCCTCAAATGACGAAGCGCTTTTGAGAGTGCGTCTTTTTGCATGGGGAGACTATAACACTGGCAATTGTTTAACTGCTCTCTTCCGTCGTTTCCCAGTCCAAGTACAGATCTTATGTCTCCACTGCGCCAAGGACGCTATCGCGCAATGAGTCTATCCCCCGACCTGTCGTGACAGATGTCTGCACTATCTCGCTTCCGTCTGCCACCTGCTCAATTTTTGCCATCTGTTCCGAGAGTTCCTTTTGGGACAATTTGTCCACTTTGTTCAGCACAATGACATACGCATGTCCTTGTTCTTTGAGTACCTCTATCATTTGCTCGTCGAATTTTGTCAGCCCCGCCTTCGCTTCGAGTATCAGGACGGTTTTGCGCGGTCGCACCTCGCCACTCGTAAAGTACCAGATGATGAGCTTGCGCAACTTCTCGCGATCCTTCAATCCCCCCGACGCATAGCCATACCCCGGCAAATCGACGAAGTATTGCGTTTTGTTAATTAGGAAAAGATTTATTTCGGTTGTCTTGCCGGGCTTCTTGCCGACGCGCGCCAATTTCTTCGTATCAGTGAGTGAATTAAGAATGCTCGACTTCCCGACATTCGAGCGACCGATAAAGGCGATCTGTGGAACACCATCGGAGAGTATCTCATCGGTGCCTCTTATGCCTTTTACGAATTCCGCGGATGTGATGTTCATCCAGCCACTATAGCAAATCGGATGAAGGTGAAGTTCATTAACATGTCAAAATCCAACATGCCCTCTATTATAACTGATTCCAACGTCCCGTTTGGATACTCCAAACGACTTTGAAAAATAAGGAAGAAGAATTCATGATGCGGCCGTATGCGATGGAGCCGGAAACAAGGATGCAGAACATAGAGAGACTGCTAGGTTAAAAGGGTGCACTGACAATGAGATAAAAGGTGGTAAATACCATCAACGCAAACACTGTTATCAAAGTTAGCGCTAGAGTTAAATAAGATGACTGTTGTTCATTGGCGATCAGTTTTCGCATCTCAGGGCTGACATTTTGCACACTCTGTCGAGCGCTTCTAACGATTGGTGCTATGAACGCAAGAGCAGTTAATACCAGCGGAGGTACTATCGTCATAGGGATATATTCAAAACTAAACCACACACCTGCCGCATTTGTTATCCAATCGATCTGCCCCGCCTCGGGATACCAGTACTTTTGAATTCCTGCAAACCGGTAGACAGAATATATGTTCCAACCAATGAGTATTAGCGCAAAGATAGAGAGAAACGCACGCCAAGAGAGCGGCGGCATGAACCGCATCGCAAAATCCATAAATACATTCCCAGTGCGAATTCGCATATACGTATTATCACATACTGTAAATTGGCTCATTCCGACTCTACAGGGCGTTTACCCTGCGGGTCGGAATAC
>CAYPGH010000068.1:0-3558 GCA_964410475.1 uncultured Candidatus Saccharibacteria bacterium | reverse complement strand
CACATAACGGTTTCGTAAATCGTTATGTGCACAAAGTCGGGGTAGATGAGTTCTGACACGTTTATATCTTGTATAATAAGGACGATGCACACTCATTCACCGTTACGAAGAGGCAGTCCGCCAGCCGGCGGGTTTGCGCACCCAAAGCGGAACGTCGGTGCTCTGGACATTGAGCCAGGAATGCACGTTGCCGATTTCGGAAGCGGGAGCGGCGCGTATACGCTTGCCATTGCCGAGCGCATGGAGGGAGCTGGTCACGTGTATGCGATAGATATACAAAAGGATCTTTTACGACGTACTGCGAACGAGGCGGCGCGGCGTGGTTTAAAGAATGTAAATGTACTCTGGGCTGACGTGGAAGAGCCGCACGGCTCGAAGCTCTCTAACGGCATTATGGATATCGTGCTCATCTCCAATCTTTTGTTCCAGGTTTCCGACAAGCACGCGCTTTTTTCCGAGGCGCGGCGTATCATGAAGTCCGTGGGCAGACTCGCTGTTATAGATTGGTCGGGTTCCTCATCATCCGGTGGACAGAGCCTCGGCCCAGTGAAAGAAGATATTGTAAAGAAAGATGCGGCAATAGAACTGGCGGGAAAAGTCGGGTTCAAGCTCTGTAGAGAATTCAACGCCGGAGCTCATCATTATGGATTGATATTCAGGCCAGTTGCCATGAAAGAATAGTAGAGACATTGAATTCACGTTATTCGACAAAATAATCTACCATGCCCAAACTTTCCGTATTCCAAACTATTCTTCTTTCAGTATTCGGCGCGCTCGCAGTTTCGGGTGTACTTATTTTCGCACTTGTAATTGGTACCGGAGGCAGTACAAATATTGGTCCTGTAATGATATGGGGAACATTCGACGAGAACACATTCAAAACAATAATTCGAGAAGCCGCCGAGGCGGACGGTCGTCTTCTTACGGTGACCTATGAACAGAAAGACGAGGAAGGGTTTGCAAATCTTTTAACGGAAGCGCTCGCGAGTGGTGAGGGCCCCGATATATTTATTTCGAGACAGGAAAATGCTGTACGCGATTCCGGAAAAGTCTTTCCAATTCCTTACGATGGCTTCTCGGAGACACAATTTCGCAATGCGTTCATCGAAGCCGCTAATCCGTATCTAGGAGATGCGGGAGTATTGGGCATTCCTCTGCTTGCAGACCCCCTTGTTCTCTATTGGAATCGCGACATGCTCGCTTCCGCGGGTTTTGCAAGCCCTCCGCGCTATTGGGATGAGATTTCCGGAATGGCGCAGAGTATAACGAAAAAGAATGATATAGGGCAAGTACAGAAATCTACCATTTCGTTCGGAGAATATCGCAACGTCAATCATGCGAAGGAAATAGTAAGTACCCTCATCCTCCAGGCAGGTGGCTTGATAACTACGAGGGACAGCACAGGCCGACTGGTTTCTGCCTTTACGCCAACGCAGGCGGTCGAATCAGCCCTGCGTTTTTATACGGAATTCGCTGATCCGTCTAAGGCGATTTATTCATGGAGCCGTGCTATGCCGGGGTCGCGCCTTGCTTTCGCCTCGGGCGATCTTGCTCTTTATGTTGGCTTTGCAAGTGAGCATAGTGCAATAGTGAGCACAAATCCGAATTTGAATTTTGCGATCGCACCTATTCCACAGATCCGCTCTGCCGAACGTACGCTAACTTTCGCGCGCGTGTACGCGCTTTCTGTTGCCAGAACGACAAGAAATCCATCGGGGGCCGTTCAAATCGCCTCTCTTCTTGCGTCAGCCGATACATCGAGTGCGCTCTCGAGCGCATATGGTATTCCTAGTGCACGCAGAGATGTATTGACACAGACAACGCTCGCGGCAGGTAACGACAATCTATTTAAAAAGCAGGCAATTGCTTCTGCCTCATGGTCCGATCCTGACTCCGCAAGGACAGACGACGTGTTCCGAGGTATGATCGAGAATGTGACAACTGGGACGATGCGTCTTTCAGAAGCTGTAGGACGCGCGAGTCAGGAAATCGAACATATATTGGAACTATGAAATGGCACACAGTACATCGTTCCGTAAACCAATGCATCCCGACTCTACAGGGCGTTAACCCTCCGGGTCGGGAATGCCCCCCTGCGTACCTGCCTGCGCCGAAGCTCCCGCCTGCGCTGAAGCTTCGGCAGGCAGGTCGGCAGGCAGGCAAGCGCGAGCACTTATTGGTTTCGAGCTCCTCGGCTCGGAAATACGAAAGCTCGCTTTCGTATTTCTCTCGCTCTACGTCGCTCGTAAAGTTTACGACAGCTTTCGTATTTGTGATGCTTATTTCTGCTCTGCCCGTATATGCGGCCGAAACCGGCGGATTCACAAACCCGCTTAAGTCTGAGTACAGTACGGTTTCGAGCTTCATCGCGGGCGCTCTTCGTGCCATGGTCATGGTGGCGCTTCCCGTTCTCGCGCTTTTTATTGTGTTTTCCGGGTTCAAATTCATAGCGGCACAGGGAAATCCGCAGAAGCTCGGAGAAGCCAAAATGAACTTCGTGTATGTAATTTTAGGGGCACTTCTCATTCTCGGCGCGTGGATTATCGCAACCCTTATAGGAGGAACAGTGTCCCAGCTTACCGGTACGAGTTCGTAACCTCGCATGCATTTTCTTCGACACATCGCTCTTTTCCTCGCGAGCATTGCACTTCCACAAAGCGCTTTCGCGGCCGCGCCGAAGAATTTTCTACAACTGGCCGGGGAACTGATCAACATCCTTAATCTTGCGACTCTGACGCTCATTATAGCCGGCTTTGTCGTTTATTTCTGGGGTATCTCGATAAATATCCTCAAATTCGAGGACGATCCGGAAAAGCGCAAAGCATACTTTTTCTGGGGTCTCCTGGTCCTCTTTGTCATGGTTTCTATTTGGGGAATTATCGGTCTACTTCAGAACACATTGTTTGGAGGCACCCTTTTTAACCCCAGTACTGGAGGAGAAAATCCTGCAGGAAAAACGGAGACTCCTTGGAACTACTACGGAATTGGGGATAATTGACACATGAGGGACAGAAACACACATTTGTTTTCCATATTCATGTCCGCGTGTTTCGTCGTTTTGCTCGCACCGCGCTCGGTTGCCGCGCTTACTCTCGTTCAAATAACAGATCTCTTTAATATCTTCGCCGGTCTCATGCTCACGATGTCCATCCTCTTGTTTTTTGGGGGATTAGGCGTGTATTTTACCCGTCTCGGGACGTGGCCAAGCGATCGTGATTTAGCCATCAAAATAATGGAGTGGGGGGTATCGGTACTCTTCGTCTTGATAGTCATTCTTGCCATTGTCCAATTCTTTCAGAACTACCCGAAAGTGGCGACCACTGTAGTTAGTGCAATAGTGGCTCTCGTTATTCTCGGCCTTATTCTTTATGTCGCCGCAAACACAGGAGGCAAGAAGAAAGAGAAGGAATGAGCCCGCACACTTACATTGGCTTTGTCGCCATGATTTTCCCCTACCTATACCTCACTTCGTTCGTTCGAAGAGCGAGTTGTGCGATGTTTTCCTTACTGGCGACGTAGGGCGAGCGAAATGCAAAAGTACTCTTTTGCATTTCCGAG
>CAYPGH010000067.1:0-3565 GCA_964410475.1 uncultured Candidatus Saccharibacteria bacterium | reverse complement strand
CTCCTTCTGCTACAATCGTCACTGTCTTACATTCTCCATTGGTTTTTGTCTTGGGATATCCAAGGCCGCCCCTTCGTACGAGGGCGAACCTATCCCGAGATAGTTTGACATTATATTAGTCCGACATCCGCCAAAAAGGCGGAGCGGAAAAGCCCGTATATCGGGCATACAAGCATGAGTACTTACTCCAGATACCCCAGGGCGTCTAGCGGACGTCGCAGTTCATTCGGCCGTCCTTTTTACGGTAATCAGCGTCGTGGCAATAGCGGCGCGTCCGCTTCATTTCGCACTAGGGGAAGCGGATCGAGAGGCAACGCTATCGACATATCTCGATTTATCAATAAGGCCACGGTAGTGGAAGAGGTGGAACGTTTTATACCGCTGCATTCGTTCATGGACTTCAACGTCGACCCTCGCATCAAACACAATATCGGACTAAAGGGGTATTTGATTCCGACTCCGATACAGGACAAAGCGATTCCGCACATTATTGAAGGACGCGACATCGTCGGCGTTGCTAATACAGGAACCGGAAAGACAGGGGCGTTTCTCATCCCGCTTCTAGACAAGATTGTAAAAAACAGAAATGAACGCGTTCTAATTATGGTGCCGACCCGAGAGCTTGCCCTTCAGATTGAGGAAGAGTATCGCGGCTTTTCAGCCGGATCAGGATTGCTCTCTGTATGTGTCGTCGGCGGCGCCAAAATCGGCCCGCAATTGGTACGTTTGCGCAATAATCCATATTTTGTGATAGGAACGCCGGGCCGAATAAAAGATGTAATTGAGCGTCGTGCGCTCGACCTCTCGAAATTCCGCACCGTCGTTCTTGACGAAGCTGACCGCATGCTCGACATGGGCTTCATTCATGACATGCGCAGTATTCTTGCGTTGATACCAAAAGAACGTCACACTCTCTTTTTCTCGGCGACAATTTCGCACGATATTGAAAAGCTCATTGGAGATTTCCTCAAAGACCCGGTTCGGATATCGGTTAAAACAGGGGATACGGCAAAAACGATCGACCAAGATGTTGTTCGTTTGCAAGGAAAGAACAAGATGGACGTATTACACGATCTCTTGGCGCTACCGGAATTCGGTAAGGTGCTTATCTTCGGACGCACCAAACACGGCGTGGAACGTCTTTCCAAAGATCTTGTCGGACGCGGCTTCAAGGCTGCTTCTATACACGGTAATAAAACTCAGGCCCATCGACAGCGCGCTCTCAGCGACTTCAAGAAAGACCACGTCCGCATTCTCGTTGCGACCGACGTAGCGGCTCGAGGTATCGATGTTGCCGACGTGAGTCACGTCATTAATTTCGACATACCGACAACGTATGATGACTATGTGCATCGTATCGGACGCACGGGTCGCGCTGGAAAGAAGGGCAAGGCGCTCACATTTGTTGACTAATTTCACTCCTGCCTCCTTCGGAAACATGGTTTCCCCTTCTCCACACCAATTGAGTTCCAAAACTTGTTGTTATTTAGGTTTTAGATATACACATCTAACTTCTTCATAAATCAGTTTGAGTAAGTTACACTTTAAAAATACTCATTATTCTTCCAAGCATAATAATATTATGAATAAATCGCGGTACTTAATTTTATCAACTTTTTTCATATTGGTTACTGTTTCTTTCGGGCCGACGACTGCGACAGCATTTTCTGCCCCAACGTTACCTGAAAGACAATTTCCCTTTTCCTCGATATTTTTGCATCTTCCTTTTCACACCGTTCAGCTTTGTCCAAAAACTATTACTGCCGCAGGCATATCGGTCTCTGTGTTTCTCCCCGGTTTGTGTGATGATGCTCCACCTCCACCGGAAGAACCCGAGGACCCCGCAGAACCGGAAGACCCGACGCTTGAGTTCTCGGCAGACCCCGACGCCCTTGAAGAAGGCGACTCTTCAACACTCGCATGGGAAGCGGAGAACGCCGATACCTGCGCCGCTTCCGACGGTTGGGATGGCGACAAACCGACTTCCGGCAGTGAATCAGTTTCTCCGACAGAAACCACCACCTACACGCTCACCTGCGAAGGCGAGGGCGGGGAGGTGATGCAAAGTGTTATTGTCACCGTTATTCCCGCGCCGGAACCGGAGGGAACAGTAGTGATAAACGAAATCATGTATGATCCAGCCGGTAGTGATTCAGGGCGTGAGTGGATAGAGATAAAAAATGAGGGCGATTCACCGGTGGATCTGTCCGGTTGGAGATTCTTCGAGGACAATACTAACCACAACTTGACGTTGAAAATGGGTAACGCTGTATTGCCGCCCGACGGTTATGCCATCATCGCCGACAACGATGTATTTTTTCTCACGGATTGGCCCGATTTTGACGGGATATTGTTTGATAGTGCGTTTTCACTGTCCAACACAGGAGAGACTCTTGCTATTAAAGATGGAGAAGGCGCCATTATTGACGAAGTGACATATACTTCATCACAGGGTGCCGCGGGAGACGGCAATTCTCTGCATAGGGTGAATAGTGACGAGTGGATAGCCGCTACTCCGACGCCGGGAGAACAAATGCCTTCCCCTCTCTAGATTAGAGACAAGCAAATAGCGGGGGGTCGGGGTGAGCCGCGGATTAAGGAGCGGCGCAAGACCTTGTGTGATTTTATCGAGCGAAAGCGAAGAGAAAATCCACAAGGTGTACTGCTTCTGTAAGAAGACGGGTGTTTCCCCGTGCAGGAGATAATTAAGAACCGTCCTAGAGCGTCCGTGCCTAAATCCTGTCGGCTCGGCCGATTAAGGCCGGACGCACGGAGTAGCTAGGTTCTTAAAAATAAACTACCACGACAGCTTGGTTGCGCGGTAGCTTATCATAGACCCAAATTCCAATGGCTCTGGTATGATTTCGCATTCCTGCGCGTCATATATACTGTGGACTCCATGAACATAAAGGTATTTTCTATTTTACTGATAGCGGCAGTATTGATACCCGTTACAACGTTTGCAAAGACCGGAGAACAATTCGAGATCTCGGGTTGGATACCGTACTGGCGAGCGGAGCGGGGAGTAACGGACATTCTTCCTCATCTCGATGCATTTACCGAAGTAAACCCATTCGTGTATACGGTGCGTCTGAACGGAACGTTATATCTAAACTCTCCTCTCGATAGCGAACCGTGGACGACACTTCGAGCGAAGGCTCGCGATATGAAGGTGCGATATATCCCAAGCGTGATATGGGCAAATCCCGACGCGATTGATGATGTATTGCGCGACGACGCTAAGCGCGCAGAACATGTGCGCGGTATCGTGCGCGAAGTATATGCGCGTGGTTTTGACGGTATAGACATCGATTATGAAGCGAAGTATGCGCGGACGCGCCCCTACTTCTCGCTTTTTCTCAAGGAACTGTATGAGGCGATGGGATATGACAAATGGGTCATGTGCACCATAGAGGCACGCACGCCTCTCGACTCGCGTTATTCCACGCCTGAATCTATACCAACTGACATAGAATATGCGAATGATTTTTCTGAGATAAACAAATATTGCGACCGCGTGCGCGTCATGACGTATGATCAGGGGCGCATAGACTTAAAACTCAAC
>CAYPGH010000066.1:0-3609 GCA_964410475.1 uncultured Candidatus Saccharibacteria bacterium | reverse complement strand
CTTGGATTTTTGTGGCGGTTTGAAAAGCTGACCACAGCTTTGCCCGCACACACATATGTCGATTTCCCTGTCGAAGCCAGTCACCCCCGAAGAGCGCACTTCATTTCGCTCTTCGCGAACGGCTGGCATCCTTTATTCTGTTTTCAAAGTTCTTTCCATCCGACGTTTCTCCTCGCGAGCCCGAATGGTATGACGCTTATCTTCTTTTTTCTTTCCACGGGCAATCGCGATAGCAAGCTTCAATTTCCGATTTTTATTATACACTCTCAAAGGCACTATTGTCAACCTCTTCTCGCCTTCCGCAGAGGATACGTGGGCTATTTCTTTCTTGGAGAGCAGGAGCCGGCGCGTGCGCTCCGGGTCGTACGATTTTGGTGCATTGGCTATCTGCCAGGCGGGGATGGACGCGCCCACGAGGTAGGCTTCGCCGCCACGCGCGACAACGCGCGCGCCTTTGAGTGAGCCTCGGCCCGCCCGTAGCGACTTCACTTCAAATCCGAGCAATTCCAATCCCGCCTCGATCTCCTCGAGGATGGAATAGTCAAATCCCACATTCTTGTTTTCTACGAGTGCCATTGCATTACTATACCCCATGGGATAGGTAGTCGAGAGATTGTTTTAGAGTATTGAATGTATGGCGACCTTTCCATCTCTGTATGAACATTGTCGTTTCTTATCTCACGGGGTATACAACTAATTCGTTTGGGCGCAGACGTCAAAAGATAGAAGGTGAGGCGTGAGCAATAAGAGGCATGGCGCGGGCGTACCTATTAGATCTTCAAAACCATTAAATGACGCTATGTAAAGCGGTTGAGGAAATTCACCTAGAAACTCGATTTGTTTTTCGGTCGATGTTGAAGTCCACAAGGTCGTCCATTCATCAAGATTGTGCGTATCGCGCAACATGCCGGGAGCTGCTATATGGGAGCTTGTCCATCCTTCAAACCAAGGCGCTTCATCAGAAGTGGTCAGGATTGTTGCTTCGCTGGGTACCATTGCGGATATTTCTGCGATGCCATCAAAAATTTCTTCTGAGATTAGAGGTCGCGATGAGCGCACTTCACCCCGCAACGAACTTAAGAAAAGACCCAAGGTTATGCAAAGTATGGCTCCGTGTAAATACGTTCGCTTGGTCGGTGTTTCGAAATTCATTTGTGACACCATGCGTTCTATGGCAAAGCCCGATAAAGCAATGAGCGCTATATCACTATAGATGAATATGCGCTCAAAAAAGGGAAGTTTAAGCAGTGGGAATGCAAAGCTTACAGCGGTAAACGCCCATAGGGAAAGAGGTATGTTAGATATACGCCAGATTCTTGCCGTTATTATCACGATGAAGATTGGTATTGAAAACACAATGTACTCAGACCAATCCAAGAAAACGGCGACCGGAGTAGCCACAGAGATCTGGTGTACGAGAGAGGCGTTTACCATCACAAACGCGAGAGCGGTTATGGCTCCGTGAATGAAAATACGCTTACGCTCCGCATGTACTATAAAGAGAATCCCGAGCGTGAGTAGGTAGATGATTGCTGTTGTCGTGTGGCTCCATGCGAGCGCAATATCTAAGAAAACAAGAAGGGCGGTCCATCTTCGTTCGAGGGCTATAAGTGCGAGGAACAGAAGGCATGCGGCGAATGCATGTTTCCATAGCATGTACCAATACGCTTTATATTGAACGGATGAAAGGACGAGCAAGAGTGCAGCAATAGCGGCGCCTCTAATGCCCACATGTGAACGCAAGAAAAAATAAAGGGTTACAGAAAGGAGTACGAACAAAGCAATATAACTGCCGTACAAAATATAATCGGCGGAGAATGGTAGGAGTCGGAGAGCGTCAAGAAACATGCGTGGTATGAGCGCGTTTTCCCCAAGTCCGGGAACGGGCGCGTTCGGAAATGAGAGAAACGGCTCTATCAAATAACGGCGATAAAATCCCGTGTCGTACCCTAATGGATGTGAACCATATAAAATAAAAGGAAGAAGATGAATTGCTAGAGAGAGAACGCCAATGAAGGCAAGAACTCCTATTTCAAATCCATGTTTTATTGTCAGCGCTCTCTTGAAGAGACTCATTACGTCGCAGTGTACCCGTAAATGGTTTCTCGAGTTTTCCACAGGCAGGATTATGTAACTCATTTGCCGTAGAGTACAGTGAGAGTTAAGAAAGAGCATGAAGTACCATATCTTCAAAAACAAGAGCTTGAAGAAATCCGCGCTTATTCTCGCCGCATTGGTATTAATAGGAGGATCATTTACCGTTGCGTCGGCATCATTTACCGGGAGCCCCGGTTCTTTGTTGGCGGGAGTATTTTCTATATTTGATAGCAGTCCTCTGATAAAGATGAGCCGTAACGTGAATAGCCCATCAGGCTCTGTCATCTCAGGCAAAACTCAGGTAATTGGTACATTTGATGTGCAGGCACAGAACGTCACGAACTTCGCAACACTGCGTACCCTTACTGCGCAGTTTGCGCTTTCCGGAAAGGGTGCAAAAGAATTTAATCTTGAAGACTTCACCTTGAGTTATCGTTATTGCATCCCACCGGGAATATCATACGGATATGGATACCGCGGAGGGTCGTGCGGGACAATAAAAATGCCGGTTACTTCCGCGGAGAGGAAAGGCAACTTGTACACCGTAACGTCTAGGCAGGCATTGCCAGTGTACCCCGTTCAATCTTCCGGAGTACTAACTATGAGTGCAAAACCAGTTTACACAGGACAGAAGAAGAGCGAGAGTGGCAAATCCTGGCTACGGGTTTCTGTGAAAGGAGAAGGGTCAGGGGATAAGTGCAACAAAATATATTACGGATACAATAATCGCTACGGATACACCAAGTGTATCGCAGAAAAGGCTAGGGTTACGAGTGCGAAAGGGAATTGGTTGACCATGACTCGGCCATACGGCTATTGATATCTTTCGACAGGACCTGCTTACTGAAGTCTAGTAATTTTTAGGAAAACTAGCTGAAATCGGGCTTATGAGTATAATGCCCCGATACGTTAAGTGTACGAGTAAGAATGCAGGTTAGCCTGCATGTTCTGCGGGCGAGGCGATATTTTAGTATATGGCAATACCAAGAAACCAAGACACAAAGCCCCCAAAGATGCGTAACCCCGCGGGTCGCCCTCCGGGAGGACCTTCCATATGGACGCAGATGGCGATTGCCTTTGCCGTGTTTCTTATATTGTCCGCGGGCTACTCTCTCGTGCGCGAGTACGTCGTCAAAGAGGACAACCTAGTGTCTCTTTCGCAAATAGCTGCCGACATTGACGCAGGCCTCATCACTTCTATTGCCATAGAGGGAACCTCAATCACTGCGACGTATGAAGACGAGTCTGAGAAGACATCTCGCAAAGAATCAGAGGCGTCATTTACAGAGACGCTTGCAAACTACGGTCTTTCCTCGGAGAAGATGTCGGCAGTCCAAATAACAGTGAAGGATGAAGGCGGACCACGCTTCTGGTTTTTAACACTGGCGCCGCTTCTAATACCCGTTATCCTTATTCTTGGCATCATTTGGTATCTCTCGCGACAGATGCGAGGAGCTGGTATGCAGGCCTTTACATTTGGCCGCTCGATGGCGCGTCTGGTTAATCCCGATG
>CAYPGH010000065.1:0-3625 GCA_964410475.1 uncultured Candidatus Saccharibacteria bacterium | reverse complement strand
ATGCGCATTCATCCCCGCAGCCAAGCTGTCGGGGAATTCTGCGCATGGATTAAACACGCATCACTTTCCAGGCGAGTAAGCACTATTGATGCGCGAGGCGTCAGAGCGGCATTGCTGTTCGATGTCGCAATACGATAACGGATGCTCCGGCCGCAAATGCGGCGAGAATAACCGCCGCCGCGAAAGCAACAATGACCGGCGTCAAAAATACGAACGTCCCTATTATTACTGCGAACGCAATACGACCCATGGCAAGCCCGAGTTCTTTCAGGGCGGTGTGTTCATCAATGAATGAACCGGCATCGGCTGATTGCTCGAACACGAACGGGTCAGCCACTGTTCCCCGCACAGGATGTGCGCTGTATGCATACGCGTCGGCGATAATAACGCCCACGGCCGAACCGGCAACAAATCGTGCTACCCAGCCGGAAACAACGAGCGTTACGTGCGTGAATAGAGAGTGCTGTCGCCTAGGTCCGGGGATTAGTTCGCTATACATGATGCGTAAGAGAAGGATACATAGGAGCGTAACACTGAATACGATGCCAAGCGTTGCGTAGGAGCCTCCGACGATGAGAAAAACGGCAAGCGGCCATACGAGAAAAAGCGCCGCGCCTTGCGCACCTTCAAGAAGAGAAGCCCATAAAATCCGATTGTTGCGTCTTGTAAAAAGTTCTCGGAACGTTTCTGCATAAGAGAACGAGAAGCGTTCGTAGATGTTTGGAATAAGTAAGACGGGTAGAGTAGCAAGAATAGCGAATACCCCAGCTCCAAAGAGAAGTTTTGTTGGTGCATATGCTTCCGTAATCAACGTTGCCCCCGCAAACGCGGGCACGAGCGTTAAAAGCAATTCATAAAACAAGCGATCGCGCGGGCGCGCGCCTTCTGTATTTGCGCCTGCCTGCGCCGAGCGAAGCGCGGCAGGCAGGCGATTGAGTTCGTAAGGAATGAAATATAAAGCGCGGTACGCACCGAGAAGGACCGAGAACGCCGCTATGCCCCACAGGGTAGACTCTATGCCATCTAACAGTCCTCCAAGCGTTGCGCCGAGCATTATAAAAGCACCCGCGGAAAGCATGAGAGCCCAAACGAGTGCACTACGGGTACCGCGACGCAGATTCGCTGCTGCAATGGGAGTAAGCAACACCGTTATTGCTTGCGAAAGCGCATACATAATAAGCACTCCGGCAAAAGCGCGGCCGACTGAACCCGACAAACTGACAAAATAATCAAAGACAAAAACCCACGCAAAAACATTCCCTATCGCAAGCCCAGCGCGCAACAAAAAACGATGACCGTGGAACATCATATCGAGATCCCCTCGCACTGCTTCCGACATCCCGAAAGGACTCATGACGAATGTATTAGGTACCGCTTGACGAACCTTCACCTCGCGAAAGCGGACGATCGTAGAATCGCTCAAGACGAAAGTATGGCGCGAGAAGAGGTGTAATCGCGACGACAGCATAGCCGAACCAAAGGTTCCAATCGAGATAAATCTGCCACCCTGTATATGGAACACTAAAGATCCAGTCCATAACGACCATCAAGAGAGCCCATGAAAGCGAGTATGGAAGAATATCAAGCCATCGATGAAAGCGCAGTGATAAACCAGCACATATCGTAATGCCGATGAGGATTAGAAGACTAGTGATACGAGGAGCCATGCCCTCTGTGAATCCGTACGTTACAAACCCTGACCACACGAGAAACATTACTGCATATATAGTGATTCCCCATCCGAGAAGTTTTCCGTATCGCATATCCACCATTATGCGTTACTTAGAGAGAAATAACTCTTCTCTATGTGGATATCGAAAACTACGCATGAAGGGCTTAGCGTCTGTGTGGACAAAAGAATTCTCGGTGTTTTGCAGAACTAATCCTCTCTCTCGGGATCTCCTTTTGGCATCGAATCACCCGACAAATCCTCGTAAATATCGAGCTTCAGATGTTTACGTACTTTGTGTTTGATTTCCTCTTCCTGTACGGTTCGGAGTACTTCTTGAAATGCAGTAAACGCTTCGTCGTACTCTCCCTCGTCAAATTTTTCAGTGCCTGTGTTAAGCGCTTCAAGAGCTGGATCAAGCGGAACGGGAGCATTTTCGAGAGTGGCGCTCATCATCATTTCGGTAGAATCAGATCCAGAAACAGCGGGTTGTCGAGCTATTGCGGACGGAGATGACCGCGGTCGCGTGGCCAAATATTCGTTTTCGGCCTCCTGCCTTTTTGCTGTCGCACGTTCCTGAATATTCCGACCAGACCTTAGCGCGACAATACGCTCCGTTGCCGTTCGCGCATTTCCCACAGTTTCGGCATACGTCCTGGCCGCCGCAAGAATAGGGCGAAGCTCTTGCTCTGCTTTTGGATTCACCGCGGAGAGCTCCGCTAAAACAGATGCGTGTGCTTTCAAGGTAATCTCAAAATATGACTGCGTATCCGCAACCACTTCGGCCGAACCCTCTGTCTGTGCGAGCGAATTCGTGCGCACCTCAAAATCTTCCACATGCTTTTCTAGGCGAGATTCTATCTCGGCACGCGTGGAATCCGTCAGGCGCCCTTCCACCGCAAGCACCCCCGCTTCTTCAAGACGCCGTAGCGCGAGAGTCGCACTCCATTGTGTTTTTGCTTCTTCGGATATCGTCAGAGCGCCGCGAATATTTTCATTCACGGATGTCTTAACTGAATAGAGAATGTCGCCCGGTAGAGCTCCTTCAGCCGCATACGACGTCCCTGTGCCGATGAGAAACACTATAAGAACACCGGCAAGCGCAGAACGAAAGCCATATCCGTAAACGGGAGCAATGGTTAGGCCAACACGCGGAGACCAAACGCGTGGAAAAATCATCTTAATAAATGACTCCCTGACCGGATGTTCTTTCATGAAAAGCAGGATGTTCTCCTTCATTGTTTCTCGCTCGGCATCCGAAAGAGACACGTCTCGCGCTGTTTCCAATGTGAATTCTTTTATGTCTTTGTGTTCAAGATTCATATCTTAATTTGTGCCTCGCGCGCTTTCCACAATTCCCGTAACCGCTTCACACCACGATGAAGTCTCACGGAGACTACGTTTTCTGAAACATTAAGAACGTTCGCGATTTCGCCGATCTTCATTTCGTCAATGTAGCGCATTGTGACGACAACGGCATGCGCTTCGTCGAGATGCGTTAGAAGCTGTACAGCCTCCCCCATCTCTTCGCGTGTTTCGGCTGAAAGATCCGGTTCTCCTTCGGGTTCAAATCCAGTCTCCTCGGTCATAGCGTCAAGCGAGGAGGAGCGTTTTTTGCGCATTGTATCCACAAGGCAATTATTGAGAGCTCGATACAAAAACGCCCGTGGATGTTCTATCTGCTTCCCTTTTGCAAGGTACTCCCAAGTACGTACAAAAGTCTCCTGAACAATGTCCTTGGCGAGCTCGCGATCACGCACACGCGCAAAACAATGCCGAAAGAGCGCATCGGCATTCTCATCATACGCAACGAGAAAATCTCGTTCGACCTGCTCGCCTCTGTTTGTATTCTCTGAACCCATATCTATAGACGTGCCTTAAGGACACATATTACCCCGTATCTTACTGGCGACGTAGGGCGAGCGAAATGCAAAAGTACTCTTTTGCATTTCCGAG
>CAYPGH010000064.1:0-3642 GCA_964410475.1 uncultured Candidatus Saccharibacteria bacterium | reverse complement strand
TTATTGCTACGAGAAAGTAAATCTCTGAAACAAACGAAGTTGCGCTCGAAATGTACCGGAACCGTACATTCGCTTGACGTACCGGCGTCTTCTGCTAGTATTATATGAACGCAAGGGCGGTTTTCTTTTTGCGTCTTATAGCAGTAATTAGTAGTTATTAATAGTAAATTAGATTACGTATGGTAGCAGAATTTGATCGAAGCAAGCCGCACATTAACGTCGGTACAATCGGCCACGTGGACCACGGCAAGACGACTCTCACGGCCGCAATACTATCTGTATTGGCGAAGGCGGGTAATGGTTACGTCGCGAGTGTTAAAGGTGTCGAAGATATAGATAAGGCTCCAGAGGAAAAGGCGCGCGGTATTACTATCTCGCTCTCGCACTCTGAGTACGAGACCCCAAAACGCCACTATGCGCACGTGGACGCTCCCGGCCACGCCGACTACATTAAGAACATGATTACCGGCGCCGCGCAGATGGACGGCGCTATTCTAGTGGTTGCCGCTTCCGACGGCGTCATGCCGCAGACACGCGAACACATTCTTCTCGCGCGCCAGGTGGGTGTCCCAAAGATTGTTGTCTTTCTCAACAAAATCGATCAAGTAGACGACAAAGATCTCATCGACCTCGTCGAAGAGGAGATTCGCGAATTGCTTGATAAGCAGGGTTTCGACGGTAAGGGTGCACCAATTATTCGCGGTTCAGGGCTCAAAGCTCTTGAGAATCCGGAGCCAGGAAACGAGTGGTCCGACAAGATACTGGAACTCGTGAAGGCGATCGATGAGTACATTCCCGAGCCCGTTCGTGAACTCGACAAGCCGTTCCTCATGGCAATCGAAGACGTCTTTTCCATCGAAGGCCGCGGTACTGTTGTTACAGGCCGTATCGATCGAGGCATTGTTAAGGTGGGAGAGGAAGTCGAGATCGTTGGCATCAAAGACACGGCCAAAACGACTGTTACAGGCGTCGAAATGTTCAATAAATCACTTCAACAGGGTCAGGCGGGCGACAACGCCGGCGTGCTCTTGCGCGGTACCAAGAAAGAGGATGTGCATCGCGGACAAATCCTGGCAAAGCCGGGTTCGGTCAAGCCGCATTCTGAATTTGAGTCCGAGGTCTACATTCTCACTAAGGAGGAAGGAGGCCGCCATACCCCATTCTTTACCGGTTACAAACCGCAATTTTACATTCGCACCACTGATGTTACCGGCGAGGTTACGCTCAAAGAGGGCGTGGAAATGGTTATGCCGGGCGACACGGTCACCTTCAAGGTGAAGCTCGTGAGCCCTATCGCTATAGAAGAGCAGATGCGTTTCGCCATCCGCGAAGGTGGCAAGACTGTAGGAGCCGGAGTAGTGACTAAGATAGTCGCATAAAAAGGGCGCAGGAGTGGCCTGCCCCGTAGCCAAAGTCCCAGCTCTCTAGCTGGGCCTTGTGGTACTGGGGTAACGAAGATTGTCGCGTAATTACTGAGCAAAGGTTCAGCAGAGAAAATCCCGCCTCCGTCAGCCGACGGAGGGCGGGATTTTCTTTTACCGTGAGAGGGATTAGGATTCTTGTTTGCACAAAGAATTCCTGCCTCCGCTGAGGCTACGAACAGTCAGACAGAGAGGTGAGTGGTATGCTGAGCACATGGAATGGCAGGCTGTCATCAAGTTCTGGTTCAAGGAGACGAAACCCGAGCAGCGATTCAAGAAGAGCGCGGCGTTCGACCGTGAGCTCCGCAAGCGTTTCCTGGATACGTATTGGGCGGTTGCGCGGGGAGAGATGGCGGATTGGAGGAAAAACCCGAAGGGGCGCCTTGCCGAAATAATCGTTCTCGA
Organism: uncultured Candidatus Saccharibacteria bacterium; assembly: GCA_964410475.1. Classification (GTDB taxonomy): domain Bacteria; phylum Patescibacteriota; class Minisyncoccia; order Phycocordibacterales; family UBA2100; genus UBA10103. The sequence goes on along the minus strand of CAYPGH010000064.1, from coordinate 1,816 downwards.
CCAATTTGCGCGCAATATGTTTCGCGGCTTGCCGCAGACGTTTGCGTACGACGCGCTTGCGCTTGCTCTCGCACAGGAAGCCATAAGAAGCGGGGCGGAGAAGAAGCTTAATGCAAAAGAGCGCTGGTTTCTCTACATGCCATTCATGCACAGCGAATCAAAAAAAATCCAGAAAGAATCGCTTCGTTTATTTAAACAACTTGGTAACAAGCAAGTGCTCGGGTATGCCAAAGTTCACAAGAAAATAGTGGATCGCTTCGGACGGTATCCGCATCGCAACAAGACTCTCGGACGCAAGAGCGCAGCCGCAGAAGTGGCGTTTATGCGTACGCACCACGGGTTTTGAGGGCGCAAATCCGGCGGAGGTAGAAGGACTGATGGTGCTCGGAGTAGATAGTTCTGATCCCAGATACCTCTTAAGCGGGCTTTCGAATGAATGAATCTACTCCTAGCGTCATGCTTTGTTCTACACGAAGTTCGAGAAACCCTGGAACCTCAAGATTCGAGGAAGGTCAGTTTATGTACATATGTACATAAACTGACCTTCCATAATTACGTAGCTTACGTGGTTGATGTGTTGGCGAATTATGGGTCACCGATTTTGAGGTCAGACCGCAATTACTCAATTATTGGATCTGGCCCAAATTATTCGATGCAGAGTGGAAAGAAAGATACTGAGAAAAACCAGAAGCGGAAGACTAAATGCCGAGTTAAGTCGCTCAAGGAGCCTAGCGGGGCGATAATGTTGCATTTTCGGGGGGTATAGTGCATACTCTGCGGGTTCCTTATGGCAACAAAATCTGCAACGAAAGTCACTACGGCGAAGAATCCGTCGCGCTCACCGCGCGCAAAAAAGGCGGCGAAGCCTGCAGCGGCACACCGTCTCCGCATTCGTGTGCGCGCATATGAGCATGGTGTTTTGGACAACTCCGTAAAGCAGATAATTGACACTGCCACTCGCTACAATGCAGAAATCATCGGCCCCGTGCCGCTTCCTATTGATATAAGAAAGTACACGGTGAATCGTGCTGCGTTCATAGATAAAGACTCCCGCGAACAATTCGAGATGCGCATTCACAAACGCATGATTGATATTCTCAACCCTGAACCGAAAGTGATCGAAGCCCTCACTAATATTGATCTGCCTTCGGGCGTCTCCATCGACGTGAAGATGCTGTAAAAAGGTGCTTGCCCCGTGAGAAGTGCGGAGCACTTTCTCATGGGGTGAAGATGCTGTAAATCGATAACGATTGTCTGAAATAATGCGGTACGCGAGTGCCGCTATTTTTTTGTGTGGTTTCTAGGGTTCTTTGGATATGCCTTATGCATCACCGTACTCTCGTGGATGATGCTAATCTATCGAAATATTGCGAGATTTCTTGACAACAGGCGGTGGAATACTTATAGTCTGTTCAGGTGCACGAGCTCGGTGGCTCGTGACTTGGAGAAGGAGAAAAGTTATGCTCAAACTGCTTTTCGCCGCACTTGCCGCGGCGATGATGGCTTCTTCCCCTGCGGTGGCAGGTGAAGCGGCCAAGCTGAAAGGGAAAAATGCCTACTTCAGCGATGGTGGGATCGCGGAATATCACAACGACGGTAGCTACCGCTACGGTCGTTGGATTGGCACCTACAAGATTACGGGCAACCGCGTCTGCGTGAAATTCAAGAGAGGAGGGTCGCGTTGCGATACAATCCTTCCGGGGAACCGCCTGCGCAACGCGCAGGGTATGATCTTCACCTTCACGCTCCGCTAACTCGCGGAGCGCGCCTGCCGGTCGCTTTCCTACTCAGGAGTGACCGGCCTCTTTTTTAGACA
>CAYPGH010000063.1:0-3715 GCA_964410475.1 uncultured Candidatus Saccharibacteria bacterium | reverse complement strand
TCCCTGCGGTGTCGTAATGCATTGGTTTACGCGAGAGTGCATAATGTAGGAATGGCAGGAGATACTGTTCAGAAAATCAAAGATAAACTTTCTGTCGTTGATGTTGTAAGTCAGTACGTGAAGCTCGAGAGGAATGGCGCAAACTTTCGCGCAAGGTGTCCGTTCCACGCTGAGCGCACGCCGTCGTTCTTTGTCTCACCAGATCGAGGTACTTACCATTGTTTTGGGTGCGATGTCGGTGGCGATATTTTTTCATTCGTGGAACAAATAGAAGGACTGGATTTCAAAGGTGCTCTCAAGATACTTGCGCAGAAAGCTGGAGTAGAAATAGTGTACGAGCGCTACGGTGCGGGTGGAAGAGAAAAAAAGGATGAGAGTAACCGACTCTTTGAACTTTTGGAGACAGCGACGATTTTTTATGCATCGCATTTGAATGAGCCGGCCAAGAAATATTTGAAAGAGCGCGGTATCAATAACGAGACCATACGAACATTCCGTCTTGGCTTTGCGGGGAGTGCTTGGGGCGAATGTTCGGAATATCTTCGCGATAGAACGTTTACGGACAAGGAGATGGTGGATGCGGGTGTTGCGAAGCTTGCCCAGCCAGGGAAAGGAGACAAGGGTCTTATCGATAAGTTTCGCAATCGTATTATGTTTCCGATTGCCGACAGTGCCGGACGCATCGTAGGATTTTCCGGACGCATCTTTGGTGCGGAAGCTCATCCCGATGCGCCTAAATATTTGAATAGCCCAGAGACTCCGCTGTTTCGGAAATCACGGATCCTCTATGGATTCGATAGGGCAAAACAGGCGATGCGTAAGCATAATTGCGCTATCTTGGTGGAGGGGCAAATGGATTTATTGGCTTCAAATCAGGCCGGTTGGGCGAATACAGTCGCGGCGTCTGGAACGGCGTTTACCACTGAACATGCCGCGCTTATTCGACGTATGGCGGATAATCTCGTCATCGCACTTGACCCAGACGAGGCAGGGTTCAAAGCTGCGGCACGTGCCGCACGCACGGCTCTACAATCCGGCTTCAACGTCAAGGTAGCTGAAGCTCCCGACGGCCTTGATCCTGCGGATCTCATACAAAAGAAAGGTGCGGATTCCTGGAATGGCGCTATTCGTGAAGCAAAAGACATAATCACGTTTCTTCTTGATGTACTGGAGAAACATGCGAAGGGTAAAGATAATTTTCGGCGCTCGGTGGAGTCGGTCGTTTTGCCATTCCTATCGGATGTTTCGAGCCCTATTGCGCGGGAGAGCTATCTACGAGAAATTGCGGGGCGCTTGAGTGTTTCCGAAAGTGCTGTTTCCGAAGCGCTCGCGAAAGTTCCCATTGCGCGAAATGTTCAAACCCTCGATGCTTCGGCGCGTGCAGAAGATTCTCGCAATGCACAACCTTCTTTCGTCCGACAGCCGGCGGAACATGGACGAGCGAAGCAAGCATACGCTATCTTTCTCTGGCAGCAGTCGCTCGCGAAACCAATCGTGGATATAAACAAGTTCGCGAAGGATTTATCTGAAGCGCTCGGAGATGAGGCGTTTAGTATTCTTGGAACACTTTCTGAAGACGAGAAAGAGTCTCTCCGTTTTCGAGCAGAGAGTATGTATGGTAAGAACACGACACTCAAGCGGGAAGTCGAGTCGCTTCTCCATGTTATTTCACGTGAACGTCTTTCGACGGACCTCAGAGAAGCGACGGCCGCCCTCAAAAATGCCGAAACGACGGGGAACGAGAGGGATGTGGCTGTGTATATGTCTGTGTGTAAACTGTTGACAGCACGTATTGCACAACTCCACGAGCCAGTGTAAAGTAAGCGACTTCGCTTCTCCGCATCCTTTAATGGTGAAAATAGGTGGAAAAGTGAAGCTTTTTTAATTCTGCCCTTGTCCTTAAAGAAGGAAGGAGGAGGGATCTTTTGCAGCGTTGTTTCGACTTATGGTTAAAAAAAACAAGAAAAAGGCAAAGAAGAGGACTTCACGGAAAACAGTGAAGAAAATTAAACGTGCCGTAAAGGCCAAAAAATCTACTTTGAAAAAAAAGATTAAACCTGCTCGTAAAAAGAAATCTGCAAAGAAAAAGAAGCATAGGAAACTCCGTCCTGTAACGCGCGGTAAGAGGGCGAAGGGTGGACGCGGTAAACAAGACACGAAGGTGGAAGCTTTGATTACGCTTGGTCGCGAGCGCGGATATGTCACGTACGACGAGATACTTCGTGAGTTCCCGACTATAGAAGACAATGTGCTCTTGCTTGAAGAGATGTACGAGCGGTTTAATACCGCAGGAATTGATATTTTAGAAGGCGGCGGCATGCTTGAGGACACGTCTGCCGACACGGTATTAGAAAAGAAGAAACTTCAACATCGGCGGGCGGATGCAGGTTTTGATTCCGTGCAAATGTATTTGCGCGAGATAGGTCAGTATCCTCTCTTGAATGCCTCTCAAGAGAGAGAGTTGGCGAAGCGTATCTTAGAAAGCGACGAAGAAGCACGCAGTATCTTAGCCCGCTCCAACCTGCGTCTTGTTGTTTCTATCGCAAAAAAGTACGTCAACCGTTCGCCTGATCTCACGCTTCTGGATCTAATCCAGGAAGGAAATCTGGGGCTTTTTAAGGCAGTGGACAAGTTTGACCACACAAAGGGTTATAAGTTCTCTACCTATGCGACGTGGTGGATACGTCAAGCCATTACCCGCGCTTTGGCCGATCAGTCGCGCACTATCCGCATTCCAGTTCACATGGTGGAGACCATTGCGAAGTATAAGCAGAAAGTGCGCGAGTTAAGCCAACATTTGGGTCGCGATCCTCTTCCTGAAGAAATTGCCGCAGAGATGGGCATTGAAGTGGAAAAGATTTACACCATACAGAAGATCAATCAAGACACCGTGTCATTGGAGTCGCCAGTCGGCGAGGATGATGACGAACGCTCAACGTTGGGGAGCTTTATTGCGGATGATGCGATCGCAAGTCCCGATCAGGACGCATCACGCCGTATTTTGGGCGAGCAGATGGAAGGCATTTTGGATGAACTTTCTCCAAAAGAGCGAAAAATACTGGAAATGAGAAATGGTTTAACAGGGGAGGGTATTTGCTACACTTTGGAGGAGGTGGGGCGCGAATTCGGCGTTACCCGTGAACGAATTCGCCAAATTGAAGCAAAAGCATTGGAACGCATCAGGTTCCATGACAGAGCCAAGCAGTTGCGTAGCTACTAAACAGCGCAAAAGGGCGGTGCTACTATTTATTGCGATATGAGTCTAGAGAGTGGAGGAAGCAGTGAAGGAAAAGAGCCGACGGAGTCGATAGAGCGTATTACCGTAGCGGCCATCAAGTACAGAGGAGATACATTTACGGGGCATTTGCATAGCGATGCATGGAATTTGATGAATGAAAAATATCCTGGAGCGATTATGACAGAAAAAAATAGTGAGTTTGGCTTTATGACTAGCGCGGGACGGTTCGTGAGTAGAGAAGAGGCGCTCAAGATTGCCGATAAAGCAGAACAGCTAAAGCATGGGCCGCGAAACCCCGACAGCATTCTTTTGCAGGAAGAGCTCAAAGAAGGGAGTGACAAATAGTTGTTTGTTAGTTTTGCCCAAAATATAACGGTCGGAGGAGAGTCCAGTCAGTCGAAAAGCATATCGATGTACTTCGTTAACATTTGATATCCTCCTTACCTCCTGGTGGCAAATAGGAAATTACCCCACTGG
>CAYPGH010000062.1:0-3737 GCA_964410475.1 uncultured Candidatus Saccharibacteria bacterium | reverse complement strand
GGATATTGTGCGTCAATAACATACTCCGCTGTCTCTTCGCTTACAATTGCGGTCGTAACTGACATACGCTTTTCCTCTTGAACCTCATTCTCGCCATTCGTCTCTCCAGGAGTAAAAGTGCCTTGCATGTACCATACAACACCGTACACAAGCGCGAGACTTGCGAGGGCTGTCAAAATAATAAGCGTGCGACGCATAAATTATAGTTTTAAGCGATATGTGTTTGTTTCGTGCAGGGTAAATCCGAGTTTTTGGTAGAGCGCGTTGGCCGCAGTACGCGCTGGATTACTTGATAGTTGAATCACGCGGGCATGCTGTGCTCGTGCTCGCCCAATCAATTTCTCACTTATTTTTTTACCGAGACCTTTGCCGCGATAACCCTCGTCTACAACCACATCCTCTATTTGCGCTATAACACCTTCTGGTTTGAGAACAATCGCAAGTTCTCCAATCCCGACGATGATGCCGTCTTCTTTGGCAACCCAAAGCTCAAAAGTCGAGCTCTCAACTATATCGTTCAAGAGCTCGAGCGTGCATGGGGGTATCTGACCGGAAAGCTGCCGCAAAAGCGCATTCACTTCTTTGAGGGACTTGGTATCCGCTTTTTGAAGTCGCACGATTTCCATCATGACCGCATACTACAGCTGAAGAGAGATGTGGACAATGACGGTGTAATACATGCTAACGCAACAAACTCTCTATTCACAGCGAGTCGAAGCGTTAGAGACCTAAGGCCGTTATACTTCAAAGTATGAGACAGTCTCTAAAAGACCATCTGATTCTCCTCTTGCTAACTGCCGCATGTTTAACAATTCCCTTCGTGCTGTTCGGAGCTAGCGAAACAGCATCTAATGACGCCGGACTAGAAATTAATCCGGAAGCATGCAACGAAATATTCAAATTACCAAAGGGTACCATCCATATGAAAGCCGATCAGACCACCATGAATCCTGTGGTGTGCTCCGCATATGCATTTCTAATAACCCGCTACACGCCTGGCTCTAGAAGCTCCATCGGCCTTTCCAACCCAAAAGTTGAAGGGATAGTAAAATTAAACCCAGACTTCGCAGTAGCACTCGCAAAAATGCTACAAAACGCCCCGTATATGAATATTATTTCTGCCTACAGAACACCGGAGGGGCAAGGTTCTAAAAATCCACAATCAAATCATATTTACGGATGTGCCGTCGATCTCGCTTACAGCCAAAGTAACTGTTACCAAAATACGTGTCAATGGGTTTTAAAAAATTCCGGAGCATATGGTTTGCATATTCGTATGAAATACAGTCCCGAATGGAATCACATTGAACCCATAGCAAAAGATGCATGTAGGAGCAATGGACCAGGGGTTGGTGCTCCTGTTGCTTCGGCGCCTTCTTCTAATCTTTCTGATTTCGCCCGCCAGTTGTTTGGACCGAACACTCCTCAACCACCTACGTCTGACCAAAATTGCACGCTTTCTGATGGTCGCGTAGTGCCGTGTAGTTCGATTGCAAATCAGGGGAACATGACCAATCCCAACAATATGAGCTTGGGGACGCCGCCACAACAATCCCTTCCCGCTTCGCAACAACCTACTCAATACATGCAACCGCAAACTCCCGCTCAGGGCCAACCGAATTCAGCATCGCAAACACTTTTCACTATTCCAGGGCAAAATGTCTCATCTTCAACAAAAAGTATCGCACTAACTCTACGCGAACTACTAGATCTCTATTCGGCGACATCAACAGGCGTAGCGACCACTACACCTGTCGTAGCTGTCGTCATAGGTGGGCGCGATGTTGCAACACTGCAGAGCAATTCTTCTACCAGCCCCGTCCTGTTCCAAGTCGAGAGTGTATATTTTCTCTCACCACCAGTGGGGCAAACGACATTCACTTCTCCAGGTTTACAGGGAAACTCCCTCTCCTCACTCACACCTCTACAGTACCAGCCTGGGACATATCAACGAGTACTTGCCGATCTGAAGTCTGTTATTTTGCGCATGCTTGATTATCTGATATCTTTCGGACGACCATTACCAGAAGGGTACGGAGAATATGACGAATGGGCTGAGTAGCTCGTCATTCATATAAAACATCCGTATAAAAAACCCTTCCAATATCTACAGTGCGGTGCTATAGTGCCTTTCACTAATGGGCTTTACAAAGTACACATCGCAAGCGGAAAAAACGCGCGTCCGCATGAACGAGGGCATTCGCGCACAGGAGGTGCGTGTTATCGGTCCGGAAGGACAGAATATCGGCGTCATGTCTACTGCGGATGCTATACGGAAAGCTCGAGAGACAGGACTTGATCTCATTGAGATATCTCCCAACGCTGTGCCACCAGTTGCAAAAATCACTGACTACGGCAAATTCAAGTACGAGCAAAAGAAAAAAGAAAAGGATGTGAAATCGAAGGCGCACGTGACAGAGACCAAGGTAACGCAGGTAAAGATAGGCACTTCTGAACGCGATATGCATATCAAGGCCTCCAAAGCTGCCGCGTGGTTACGCGAAGGACATCGTGCAAAAGTAGATCTCTTTTTGTGGGGACGTTACAAGTATATGGATTTCGAATTTCTAAAGGGCCGACTCGAACGCTTTCTTGCCATTATTCCGGAAAGTTACCGCATTGCCGAAGATATACAGAAAAGCCCAAAGGGATTGTCCGTTATTATAGAGCGCGACCCTTCAGCATCAAAAAATACCTCTACAGATACAAAAAAGAATACGGAGCAAAAAACGGCACCGGCATCTCCTGCCGAGCCTAAGGGGGGAAACGCGTAACTCTGGGGTTCCGCGTTATGCTTTGATGTTTTTCACAAGGCGCACGAACGTCTCTGGATAGTCTTTTGCGATGGCCGCGAGCGACTTTCTGTCGAGTGATATGTTGCTCTTTTTCAAGGCGCCGATAAGCGTCGAATATGTAAAACCATTAGGACGAGCGGCGGCATTGATACGCAAGGCCCAAATGTTGCGATAATCGCGCTTTTTTGCGCGACGATGTCGGAACGCATGAGCACCAGCATGAAAAATAGCTTCTTTTGCGACTCGTACTTTTTTCGAGCGACCAAATCGATACCCTTTAACCTGCCGCAAAATATTGCGACGTTTCTTCAAGGATGTGGTGCCACGCTTAACTCTAGACATATTACTTCATCTCTATTTTGCGCTAAGAAATCGACTCTTTGCTGTGTTGTCGAGAGCCGCATGAAATTCTGTCGCACGGCGGCGACTCTGGCGACCAGTGCCAGATTCCTTGGCATTGAAATGGTTGTGCCCGGAGGGCCGCGCGACTATCTTGCCATTGCGTGTGACGCGCAGACGTTTCGTGTAGGATTTATTGGTCTTCATCCCGCTTTTTCTAAACTAATAACAACTCCGTGCAAGAAAAACGTTTATCTGCTATACCTCAACCCGTCCGACCAGAAGATCTCTGAAAAGGCGGGATTCATGAGAATACCGCGCGGCATGCTCCGTGCGGTCCTAAAAACATACCGCAAGAGGGAGGATAACACAAGGTCTCTCAAATACACTCTCCGAAGGGTCACTACAGGATGTATTCAGCGTTCTTCCCAGTAACGTCCCATTTATCCGAGGTATTGTAGACAAGATTCGTGGCCTCCTTGTCTTTGAACGCCATTTCTACTAGGCGCTCCACCAGCGCCTTCGGATCGGAGTCGAAGATTACCTTTTTGTTCGGACGATGCGCCTCCTTAATGACACTCCGTAATATTTCATCTGTTTTCC
>CAYPGH010000061.1:0-3780 GCA_964410475.1 uncultured Candidatus Saccharibacteria bacterium | reverse complement strand
GCATCGGCGACACTCTTTGCAGGAGTCGTTCTTTTTATTTTTCCCGCGAGTGCTCGCGCCGAAACAATTGTAAGTTCAGACATTATTTCGGACACCACATGGACGCTTGCCGGAAGTCCTTACGTTGTTTCCGGATTTCTCGAAATCGATTCGAGCGTCACACTTACGATCGAGCCCGGCGTCGTCGTAAAGTTCGACACGGGCGCCGAGCTTTCAGTGAGTGGCGATCTACGCGCGGAAGGCACGGAGTCGCAACCGATTTATTTCACTTCCTTCCTTGACGATACGGTGGGAGGAGACACCAATGGCGACAGTAGCGGCACTGTGCCTGCCGCGCGCGACTGGGTCCACATCGGATTCGCGCCTGGAGCCGAAGGGACATTTACTCACGCCACTATCCGATACGGAGGATATGTGGAAGAGGATCCCGGCGACCCTCCCGATCCGTTTACAGGGATTTTTAACGACGGCGCGACCGTCTCACTCGAATACGTTACGCTATCTCATAACGGAGAAGATGGACTGGTGCAGACGGGGAATGGGACCACGACTGTTTTCGTCTCGCTCATCGAGGAGCACGAGAGCGGCATTGTCGTTGACAGCGGGTTCTTGACCATAAGTTACTCTCGCATCATCAACAACGATGTAGGTATTCTTGCACAAAGGCAATTTATCTCTCCAGCTCCTCCCGCCCCTGTCGTTTCCATCACTGATTCAGAAATTGCGCATAATACACACGGCATTCTCGCGTTCGATGTGTCGCTTTCAATTGTGAATTCAATTATTCATGACAATATTGTGGCGGGACTTCACAACAGCGAGAGTGGCCCCCTGAACGCGGTCGGCAATTGGTGGGGAGATCCGTCTGGCCCGACGACGTTGCAAAATCCCGGTGGTACGGGCGATGCCATCTTGTACGGCGTGTTCGGTACAGGGAGCGGTTCGGATTCCGAGGATGAAGTCTTATTCGCCCCCTGGCTCGGCGAGGCCCCTTCTCTCGTTCCGCCGTCTCCGCCGGTGCCCGCCGAATGTTGTTCAAGTGTCGCGTTCATACCGGGCATAAAAGCAACGGAATTATACGAAGGCAACTCGAAACGATGGTTACCGGGACTGTTCAATTTCGATGGCGGGCGCTTAGTGATGAATGTTTCTGGAGAAAGCGTAAATGATATAACCGTAGGCGACCCGATTCGGAATGCATATATTTTCCTTGAGATCTACGAAGACTTCTTCGACTTTCTCGATAATCTTAAATCAACTAATGTCATCGCAGATTGGGAGTCTCTCCCGTACGACTGGCGCTACGATGCGTATGACGTAGCTGCGCAGGACCAGCGCCTTACGGAGGATTCCTTGCTTAATCTTGCGGATGAAATCCGCGATCTCGCCGCGAATTCGGATACCGGCAAGGTAACGATCATCGCACACTCGAATGGCGGCCTTGTCGGGAAGGCACTTGTTGATGAACTTGGTACCGATGCCGCTCTTATCGACCGTTTCGTTATGGTAGGTACGCCGCAACTCGGCACTCCTTCGGCTATCGGCGCGATGCTCCATGGCGAAGGCCAAGGATTGCCGGTAGATTCCGTTTCGTTCGCGATGAGCAAGGCGACTGCGCGCGAGGTGTCGGAAAATATGCCCGGTGCCTACGGCCTCTTGCCGCTCGCGGAGTATTTCAACATTGTAGATACCGCTTCAGACCCGCCTGTTATATTCGATGACTTTGCGGATACAGTCGCTTTTCGGGACGCGTACGGAGACACAATAGATACGCCAGCAGAAATGCAGTCGTTCTTGCTCGGTATCGGCGACGGTCGCGCGAAGCCCGCGAGCGTAGATACGCTGACCCCGACGATTTTGAACAGCATCCTTCTTTCGGATGCACTCACGACACGAAATGCGCTTGAATCGTGGACTGCACCTAGCGGTATCGAAGTTATCCAGATCGTCGGCTGGGGCTTGGACACGCCGAAAGCCCTCCGCTACTACCAGCGTTGCGAAGCATTCGCCGGTTGCTTTATGGACACGAAACCGGAATTTACCAGCGACGGCGACAGAACGGTTGTCTCTCCCAGCGCGGATGCGTTCAATGATGCAGGCACGTACTTCCTGAATCTGAGCGCCTTCAACGCGGCAAATGGGACATCGTGGACACACGCTAACATTCTTGCGGCAAGCTCGGCGCAGGACTTGCTGAACGACATTATCCTCGAAGAAGAACGTTCCGCGCTATTCGTCACCATCGATAAGCCGAGCGCATCGGACGCGAGTAAGCGATTGCGGGTGTCCGTGCACTCGCCTACGACACTCGGCGTACGTGCGCAAGGCCGCTTTACCGGTGTCGTCCCAAACCCCGATCCATCCTCCGACATTCCTGTCGTCGTCGAGGAGATCCCTAACTCGTACTATCTGGAGTTAGGCAACGGAAAATACGTTGGATTCGATGTGAACGGAACGCACGAAATTGTCTTGCAAGGAACCGGAGGTGGGACATTTACGCTCGAGATTGAGGAGGTCGACGCAGGAGTGGTCGTGAACACGGCAGCATACTCCGATGTGCCGGTATCGCCGACGACGGTTGTGAAACTTGGCATTCAAGACATCGAGAACAAGGGCGAACTCGAGCTTGACGAGGACGGCGACGGCGAAGTTGATGAGATTATTGCTCCCGATGACACGGAACTCTCGCTGAATGAGCTTCTTGCGCAACTCAAAGAGAAGGTTCAGGGGCTTGATATCAAAGATAAACTCAAGAAGAACCTCCTCAAGAAAATAGAGAATCTAGAGAAAAAGATAGAAAAGAAGAAGGAAAAGAACGCAAAGATTCTCGCCAAGCTTGAAAATAAAATCACTAAGCAAGAGGAAAAAGGGAAACTAGACTCCGCTGATGCGGATGAACTCCTCGCGCTTCTTGAAGAACTTGAAGCACAGGCGGAGAATGTCGCGCTTGATGTTGAGGTACTCGTCGCGCTCAAAGAAAAAATAGAGTCGCTTGATATCAAGAAAGGACTCAAGAATAACCTGCTTAAGCGCGTTGAGAAACTTGAAAATCAACGGGTGCTTACCAAAATGCTTGGAAATCTTTCGAAGAAGATAATGAAGAAAGTCGAAAAAGGGAAAATCGATGATGCGGATGCGCAGGAACTTCTTGACCTACTTGGACAAGTTGAAAGTGCGTTATAATGAATTTATGAACAGAATCTCAAGATGGGGTGCAGTTGCAGTTGCTGTATATTTCGCTTTGGTTGGATTGCTGTTTTATTCTGCCACAGACTGTTACGGATTATTTTGTGGAGCAGTGATAATAGTTGTCATATTACCCTGGTCAATCATTTTTGAAAATGGAATCCATCTGCAGTTTGGGGGTATAAACATTGAATCTGACAGCATGATTTGGTTCTGGACTGCCGCTGTCCTTAATGTTCTCATTCTCTACTTTATTTTTGCCGCTATCCAAAAATGGATGAAAAAGTATTGATGAGGGCAATAGTGACAAAGAACGCGATGGTTCAAAATTCTCCAGGATTCACTAACTTTGCTCAGAAAGTGATTAGTTTTAGAATGTCTCAATGAAGCAAGCGGAAGCGCTCGCGATTTTGAAAACCGGTGCGAACGTCTTTTTGACGGGCGAGCCGGGGAGCGGCAAGACGCACACAATCAATCAATATGTGGCGTATCTGCGCTCGTGCGGCATAGAGCCCGCGATCACCGCCTCGACTGGTATAGCCGCAACGCACATCGGCGGATACACCATTCATTCATGGAGCGGGATTGGGGTGC
>CAYPGH010000060.1:0-3873 GCA_964410475.1 uncultured Candidatus Saccharibacteria bacterium | reverse complement strand
ATAACGAGCCCGCTAGGGCGACTATATTTTGTACCTCCCGAGGTTAAACCTCGGGTAAACCTCTACCTCCCGAGGTTAAACCTCGGGTAAACCTCGGGTAGAGACTATCTTAATGAGGTACTAGCGGACGGTAATCATAATGCTCGGAGCAAGGCACGGACTGACTGGTCCGCCGTCCGGAATATCGTCGCACGAGCCGCTTAGGAGTTGGAGGAGTCTCACATAGTATGTGCCGGCAGAAGTGTAGGTGTAGTCGGTATATGCTGGAGGCGCACTACCGAGATCCCAGTGTTTTATGCTCCCGTCACCGAAATCTATTTGACTATCGATGACTGAACCCAAACCAGAGAATCGCACAGTTAGCGGTGCGGAGCCCGATGTTGGCGAGGCGGAAAATGGACCAGGCGTCTCTCGTACGCACTGTTGAGTCGGCGGTAACCAGCAGTCTCTGGAATCCCGTGTTGCAGGAGCTGTGATAATATAATGCTGCCCTGAAGGACAAGGTGGGGGCGGACTGTGTACGGGACAGTTTATCGGCTGAATGGGATTACCGACCGTGACAGTTACCTGTTTTCCCTGTCGTCTCCACTCCAAATTCAACTCACTGTTTTCCATCAATTGCGCATGATAAACGCCGGGCACGAAGTACGTATGACCCGTCTCGCATACTCCTTCCGTATCTGAAATTGGATCGTATGTCATCACTCCAACTCCAATTCCGTCTCCAAAGTCTACAGCTAGATGACCACAGTTTAAGCCCGTAGACTGATGAAATATCAGCGTAAGCGGCGCCGTAAGAGGCACCGAGCCTGATGTCGGCGCCGCAGAGAAATTGTTTGGCGAAAGTGACACTTTCGCGGGAACGGAATTTGAAGTACTGGGTTTTTTGTTCGCTGGAGCAACTACCGTAGCCTTCGCACCGGACGGATTCGCGTTCGTAGTGGGTGGTATCACCTGTCTTGCAACATTATCAAGAGTTCGCTGCTCAACAATGGACGCGTTCATGTCTTGAAGTGTCTGCGGAACAACGGGTGTCGCCTGTTGTATGCCAAAAACACCGCTTATCGCGATTACAGCCGACGTAAACAACCACCTCAAGAAATCCACCACTACATTATACAGGTTCTATAGAGAGGATGAGGGAAGATGTGTTGATAGTCGAATTGGCGAGGCGGCTTTGCCGCCGTGCCTTGAAATGCTGAATAAATACGCCCCGCCGCCATTCAATTTTGCATTCCTCCGCGAAAAATACGAAGGAATGGAAAGCGGCGGGGCGGGGGCCGAGGGCGCGCCAGCTGGCGCGCCCGAGAGAATCACCACGGAATCGAATCGTACGATCTGGTGCAGAGCCACCACACGCGCGGAGCGCGCGAGGTTAATTCAGTCGCTCGAAATGGGTTCGCGCATAGTGTAGTATTTCCCCACAAAATAACGAGTAGTCGTGGACTGCGACTATATTTTGTGAGAGTCCTGAAGGTCATGGACCTGAATGGGGTCCACACTAAAGAAAAAGACAAGTCGGAGGCAATCGCCTCGCGGAGTTTATCCTGAGCGAAGTCGAAGGGCTCGGCGGTTCAATATTTTGTATTAGTTCTGAAAGCTGAAACCTGACAGCTGAAAACTATTTAATGCCGACTATCTTATACTTCTGTACCCCCTTCGGCGTTTCAAACGAAAACAGTTCACCTTTCTTCTTCTCCATAAGAGCGGCGCCAAGGGGCGAGAGGTGCGAGATTTTGTGATCTTGCATGTTCGCCTCTGCGCTTCCGACGACCTCGTAAAGATGTTCTTCTTTTTCCCCCTGTTTTTGTATTGTCACAACGCTCCCCAAACTAACCGTATTCCCCTTTGTATGCTCGATAATGCGTGCATGTGCAAGCTGTTCCTCTATCGTACGGATGCGATCTTCCGTCGCCGCCTGAAGGTTGCGCGCTTCCTCATATTCGGCGTTCTCGGAAAAGTCTCCGAGCGAGCGAGCATATTCAAGTTGTTCTGCTATCTCGCGCCGACGCACGGTCTTCAGGTGCTCAAGCTCGCTCGTGAGCTCATCGAATTTTTCCTTACTCAAATAGTTTGTATCAGAAGTATTGTTCATAGATGCGCGCGTATTATACCCGCTCGGCTTGCGCAAGCAAGGCCTGTATGGATTCGGACACCGTTATCTACCTCCGTTAGATCATTCAAGGTCAGAATAGGAAAACGCGACTTTTTGATAATTGTACAAATGCAATAAAGAAATGATTTTTATTTGTTCTAATTGATATTCCCCATATTTTGAATCGTCTTTTACCATCGTCTCGAGTTCTAAAAATTCCCCCAACCTATCGACCTTATCCAAGTGAATCCTTGTATTCTTATAAATATACAGTTCTCTTTGTTTTTCTACTACCTTTTTTACTCCCAGGAGTAAACACAGGACATTCTTGATAAAACCCAAAAAATGCTTATTGAGTCTTAAAATAAAATACCTTGAATCTCTAGACTCGGCCTTATTCTCCCTTACATAGTAAATCAACTCGGCCTTATCGTTTTCCTCCCTAATTTTAAGTCTTTCATTACCCAATAGAAAATATGTGTCCTTTTGTTTCAATCTTCCAATATAGGAGGGTTTGATAGTATCAAGATACGCCTTAATATCCTTAAGATTTAATTTTACCTTTAATTCGATATTTCTCATGCTACGTCCGTTTCCGAATATATTCCATGCCCTCCGCAGCTCCTTCAAAAAATTGTTTGCCCGCATCGTATACAATCTTTTTGAGATGGTCCATCTGACTGGGGTTTAGAATCTCTTTAAATAAATTTCCATCTAACATCCAATGTGGTTGTTTTGCCTCTTCGTCTACAGCTTTTTGGGGTAAGAGTTTAGCAATCCTGTCATCATTCAAATATAGCGGACCAGAATAGTATCCCAAGACATAGTCCTTCGTAAGGTTTACGATTTCTTGCAGTTCACTTGCCGATACATCCGGGAGAAGCGGTCTTATCGCGAGCATTGTCGGAATCTGCCTGCCGGCAATTTGTTTTATTGTCTCTATCCTTCTCTTGGGGCTAGGTACTCCAGGCTCATATTTTCTGAGCATTTCTTCTGAAATGCACGTTATGGAGACAGATACACTCAAAATATTTCCCCTTCCTTCCACCTCCATATGCACTTCAGAAATCTCATCCAATAAAGTTTCCGCAATGGGAATTTTAGTGATCATTGAGATATCTTTGCCAAACTTTGATACCTTCTTAAGAATACTGATTGCCTCCCTCTGATTCTGGAAAAATTCTGTGTCACATCCCAGCATTATTAAATCTATTTCTGATGGGAGGTTCTCAAGCAATCTTATTTGATCCTCAGTAAGGTATGCGACATTCCGTTTTTGATTCGTCATCATATCATTGACAAAACAATACGTGCAATTTAAGGGACAGCTTAATTGCGAGTACGTTAAGACCCTATTCCTGTCTATTTTTAAACCTTCAGCATCATACTTCTTAATCACTTCAATTGGAATTTTATTTTTCTCAATCATGCCGAAAGTATATTACTCTCTCTTGCGCAAGCAAGCTCTAACAGCTTCAAGCTACAAGCTTCGAGCTACGAGACTGCAGTTTTCTTGAAGCTCGAAGCCAGAAGCTCGCAGCTAGTGAATGTATTCCGGCTTATTCGCGACAAGCCACTCAAAGAATGGTCTCAATCCCGGAGCGGCTCCCGAAAGAGTCCCGGCTGGCGCTCTCTCAAGGACGACTGCATACGCATACTGCGGGTTATCAGAAGGCCAATAACCTATCGACCATGAGTTCATCCATTGATTCTTCGAACCGACCTCTGCAGTACCCGTTTTTGCCGCTATTTGAATGCCAGACATATTGAGCGATTTA
>CAYPGH010000059.1:0-4040 GCA_964410475.1 uncultured Candidatus Saccharibacteria bacterium | reverse complement strand
CGGAGTACCGAAAGGTAACAATCTCCGAACGATGCAGACAATCCGCAGGGAAGGTTCTTGATTGTTGGAAAGTGCGAAAGCACGTAGTGAAGCAAAGGAGGATGATATGAAAGACATCGGAAAACTGCTATCAGGAAAGACGATTAAATCAGTCATTTCTGACGACGTTTCGACAGACAGAAATCCATATCAGGTTGAATTCCAGTTTACGGACGGATCGTCTGTTACCATCGTTGCGGTGGACAGCGTCGAGGACAAAGGCGAGTTCGAGACGGTATATGCGTCTCCCGATCCGATTCCCCGAGTCCACAACTGAAAAACATGATCACCTCGATGACTTAGACGGGCAAGTCCGCTTGCCCGCACTTTCCAACAATCAAGAAAACCCTCAGAGACTACACGCCGAACGTCCGCAAATTGCGGACGATGATATAGTCCGACCTCCATAGCGATATGGAGATTCAGTTACTCTTATCGGGGGTAATTGATCTTCAACAGTATTTTCTAGAAGCTAAAAGCTAGTAGCTAGAAGCTATTGTTACGGAGTAACAAACTGTAGATACCCCGGTATTCCACGCCCTAAACTATGTCAACTGGCTTTCCGGAGTATCGACCCTCTGGGAGGCGAAGCTAACGCGTTAAGTTGACCGCCTGGGTAGTACGGCCGCAAGGCTAAAACTCAAAGGAATAGACGGGAGCTTGCACAAGCGGTGGAGCGTGTGGCTTAATTCGTCGCTAAGCGAAGAACCTTACCAGGGCTAGAAATCCTACTGCACGCCTAGCGAAAGCTAGGAAGCCTTCGAGGGTGTAGGACAGGTGATGCATGGCTGTTTCGACGGCCCTTTCCTCTGCAAAGAGGATCGATCATTGGCTCATAACGGTGAAGTCCCGCCCTTTCAGCGTGGTATTGCGGTATAATTATTGCAATGCTTGCTGGGGGTAATGACTTGTCTCTTTTCGGAGTAATCCGAGAGAAAGAGCGGGATAATACCGTGGGAAGTTGGAGTACACATTTCTGGGAAAAATATAAAAATGATTGTTATGCGTTCGGTCTTTGGTGCGCCGACGGATATCATCGCTCAAGCAGTATAGGTATTACGAATATTGATATTCGTCTTATCGAAAAGTTTCGGGAATTCTTACTCAAAGAATTTCCGGAATCGAGGCTGCGACTGCGTATGTATCATCCGAAGAGCGTCGAACCTGACATTGCGCAATTTCGGCATCTAAGTATGAACATCGTTTCGTACCCGATGCGGAAATCGGCACACATTGCGATGCAATTGTATGTCAACAGCAGACCTCTGCTACGGCACATACAAGCGTCGCATAAAAATGTCGGACTCATGACAAATCATGAGCAGATTGCAACTTATTTTGCTGGTCGCTTTGATGGCGACGGCTCAGTAAGCGCCGATAGCAAGACGTACTGTCGCATCGCGTACAGTACCGAAGCCGAAGCAAGAATAGATCAGCAATTGCTCGCGAAGATCGGATATGAAAATACTTCGGTCTATCATTATCGACATGCACAGGAATATTGTCTGTATGTCTCAAAAAATATCGCACAGTCGTTTATCGGCACAATCAGCCGGAATGCAATAACGACTCCAGAAATGTGTATTCCAACACCTGTAGAGACTTTCCCGCCCTTTCTCCAGAAAGAGCGGGAAGATGGGAGAAGTGCCGGCTGAAGCCGGAGTAACACTCCCATAAAACGCCAACTCCAGCCGTAATTTCATAAAATTACAGCTGGGTGAAAGTATAGTCCGTGCCAATAGCAATATTGGACTTAACACAGTCGTCAGTTCGTGATTTGAATCGTTCCCTTCAGTGGGGTAACGAACGCAACCCTCGTTGCCTGTTACAAGTGTCAGGCGAGACTGCCCCCTCACGGGGGAGGAAGGTGGGGATGACGCCAAGTCAGCATGTCCCTCTGATGTCCTGGGCTGCACACGCGCTACAATCGCCGTTACAAAGGGGCGCAATGGGGTAACCCGGAGCAAATCCTTAAAAGCGGCGCCAGTTCGGATTGAGGTCTGCAACTCGACCTCATGAAGCCGGAATCGCTAGTAATCGCGGGTCAGCCATACCGCGGTGAATACGTTCTCAAGCTTTGTACTCACAAATAAATGCGCCCGGCAGCGCATAGTTCTCAGTGGTTAAAATCCACTCCTCTCCTTCGTCGGGAGAGCGTAGTTGAAAGGCAGGTCCAACGCCGCGAGGCATGGACTGAAGGGCCTGGAAGCAAATAATAGCCTATAGACAAAAAGCCGTATCGACT
The DNA here is from genome assembly GCA_964410475.1 of uncultured Candidatus Saccharibacteria bacterium. Lineage (GTDB taxonomy): Bacteria > Patescibacteriota > Minisyncoccia > Phycocordibacterales > UBA2100 > UBA10103. The sequence goes on along the minus strand of CAYPGH010000059.1, from coordinate 1,756 downwards.
TATCAATGACAGGCGGTGAGGATAGGGAAGATACTTACAAGAGGCTCTATATGGATGTTAGGAATAGAACTATGCGTGACCCGTGGGAGATCTCATGTACTAGTGGAAAGTTATCGCCTAGCAAAGCGAGAGAAGAGAAAGCTTGCTTTCTCTTCCGAGCGCGCGACGGCGATATCACAGCAACGCTGTGATATGCACATGAGAAGTCAGCTACGTCGTAGTAGTCCCGGCGAAATGTCGGGATGAAGGACAAAATCGATGCAAAAACATCGAACTCGCGTAGTGCGGGAAATCCGCTCGCTACGTCCCTAAACCGCTTTGACAGCGGTCGGGCTCGATCATTTGCAGAGCAAATGATTTAGAGGGGAACGCGAAATGTTCCAAGAATCGCATTCGCCCGTCAAGTCAGGGAAGTTGGGAGTGCCCGAAGCACATCCTCGCGATGTTCCAAGGCAAACTCAATGACAAAGACTAAGTCGTAACAAGGCACGGCTAGCGGAAGCTGGTCGTGGATTCATTCAAAAACGAAGGCAAGGCGCCATTGGCGTCTAGCCGCGTCGATTTCTGTGTCTCGATCGAGCACAGAACAGGTAATGACATTCAACCTCAAATGGTGTCTGACAAATTGGAAAGACAATTGTTTGGACAGAACAAAAGAGTGTGTATAACAAAAACCGCCCTTCGATAAACTCAGGGCGGTTTTTTGTTTGTTTATTGTCTTTCCAGAAGCTGTCTCTAGAAGTTCGAAGCTATTTTCGGCACGTGTAGTGCAAGTCGTAGTCTTTGCCCCCGAAGAATTTCTTGGCAAATTCTGCGACGACATGCGGATTGTAGTACTTGCACGAGAAAACGTCCAAGTACACCGCATTCGTAGAGTTAGCGAAGTGCGCCGAGATAAGAGATGTCTCGATGAGTTGCGTCATCGAAAAACCTGCCACTCGCTCGTCTTCGCCAAAATTAACGACGACGCATTCACCGAAACGCTTCATTTCGATGAGGTCGCACAATTCGACCACGAACTTCTTAATCTTATCCGCGTCGCGGATAATTGCCGGATTGCATCCGTGGATGTCAATTCCGGAATGTAAACCCCAAGCGTCGACCAGACTGTACTCTTGTCGAATTACAGCGTCGGCAGATGTAGTTTCCATCTTTGATGTGCTGCCCTTTAGAAGGGGCAATATTAATTATTCTGACAATGAGGGCGTTACTCCTCTTGCGTCCGCGCTTACTGACCGAAGTGCTGTCGTGCACAATCCAGCCCGCTAGACGCAACAAAGAACAGCGACATCGCTATAATACGCATTTGAGCTGGGATGTAAAGGGTTTTTTGAAAAGGTGTGTATAACCTCTTGAAGTTGATGGCAAACTAAAAATATTTTGCCGGGCCGCGCGTGTGCGCGAGCCCGGCATTTTCTGAGCACGCTACTGCTTGTCGAGTCGATGCTCGGGGGCCTGGACCTGTTGCCAGGTATTTTCCGAAGGCCAGTGCCCCCGAATCCACCGGATCGATGCTTTGATCTTGTGCCAACTCGAATGAGACCGTTTGCCGGTCCTTTTCGCTGGCTCGTGAGAGCGTCCTATCGGGCGAGCCGATTGTTCCATGAGCACCTCCCAAGCTTCAAAGGTGATGGCAGAAAGACCAAATCTTCTGCCTATATCGGAACCTAGCATATAAGCCCCATTTTTGCTACGGGGGATGTGGACAAATGAGTACTCATATTGCAGACAATGTTATAATGTCCAATGATGAGAT
>CAYPGH010000058.1:0-4173 GCA_964410475.1 uncultured Candidatus Saccharibacteria bacterium | reverse complement strand
CGTGTCCAGAGCGTGATGTGTACATTCTTATCTGCATATATGGAACTCCTCCGGAAGTAATGGGGTCAGTCACCATTATCTCTACATCATCCGAAATAAAGAAGTCCGCCGCGTCGATCCCCGAAGCAGGGCTTCGGGGTATTCGACATACACAACGATTACCGTGAATTAATCGTGCCTGTCCCCGTTATTTGTCCCGCATATACAACACATATTAAGTGTTGCATTTAGAATTAGAACTCGTGCACCCAAATTAACTTAACGGAGTCTGATAGAATGTGTGGCAAGTATGACCTCATACAAACACACACAGGTTGGGTATCTGATGCTGGTTGTCACACTTGCCGTATTCGTGTTTTTCGCTTGGCTTCAAATTACGGCCAGGGCTGAAACTCCTTCGTACGACTCCGGCGCAAATTTTGCCATTACCGCCATAATGGCACTTATTCTGTTTATCCTTGCTTCGTTTTCAACGCTTACCGTTGTTATTGACGGACAGTTTTTGAAAATCCGCTTTGGCTGGGGTATTTTCCGCAAGAAGTTTCCGCTAACCGATATCACTACTGTCAGGAAAGTAAAAAATCATTGGTATTACGGCTGGGGTATACGAATATGGTTTTGGCCATATATGTGGATTTATAATGTCTCTGGTTTTGACGCGGTTGAAATGGTCATCAAAGACGGGAGAATCTACCGCATAGGCACGGATGTCTCCGGCGAGCTTGAAGCGGCGTTGCACAGGACCATGCGCCCACACAATTGAGCTACCTCACGAAAGGGTATAATTACCTTATTATTAATCACCCCTATAATTTGTATGAACATTTTCAGCAACAGTACGTTTACGTGGTGGCAAGTCGGGCTCTTTAAGCTCTCGGTCCTCACGTTTGGCGTCGCCGTCGGCGCATATTGGTCGGAAGTCTTTTCGCAGTACTTAACGGCGCTTTTGGTTGTCGCCGTCGCGAGTGGACTGTATGTCGCATACGTCTACTTCAAGCAGCACTAACGAGGACACGATTTCTCAAATACCCCAGAGTGGTGTCGCATTTGTCGCATTCACAATTTGACCCAAAGCGACCCGTTCGCGTCAAAGACGCTCGCCAAAAAACCTTTGGAATGGTCTCAACGGCGAAACGCGTGGGCCTATGTGGCGAGCCCAAAAACATCTACTTTACAGGAGTATTAGATATTCAGTCCGGCATCAGGTTGCGGAGGGCGTCTTTTTGTATAATTTGAAAAAATCTCGATATTTGCTTCGGTTAACTTCTTCAGAGAATCAGAATCTCCCAACATGCGTAAGGCTTCGGCAAATACCCTCTGATCGCTCTCTTGAGCGTAACGCTCGTTGCCACATAATGCCGCATAAAGTCTTACGACATGACCAATCCCGTCTTTTTGTAGCTCAATCTTGGCACGCTGTGCCATATTTTCCGCCTGCATCATAGACGACTCGCTTGGCGTAATTGTCTCTGCTTCGTGAAGAGCGCTTCTGTAATTCTTCCTTTTACTAACACCTCCCAGTTTTAGATACAGTTCATAACGATCTTTTTCCTGTTCGACAGAAGGCATGTTATTTATACCTGCTTTACTAAGGTTTTCCATGGCCCCATGATACACCGAAATATGACAACAAAAAATGATGGGGTCCCCATGGTTTCAAATGCCATTTAATCCATGCGTAGAATTCCCCGACAGCTTGGCTGCGGGGATGAATGCGCATGAGGAAAGAGGGTCGGGGAAAACGTAGTTTTCCCCGTGGAGGAGAGCAGAGAGCCTGTAATCAGGCGAACGTTCCGAACCGAGTGGTTCTCAAAATAAAATACCGCGACAGCTTGGCTACGCGGTAGTTTATTGGGTAATAGACCTAGCCAACTGGACAGAGGGCTGGGGTTTGACACCATAATCGTCCCCTTAGAGTTCAGCGAGTGCTGACCAGCTTTTGATACAGGACGCCAAAATAAGACGTCTTTTTCCAGACACGTCCGGACATCTGTGCCGGTATAACGTCGGCCAGCTCCTTGCCCCAGAGGTCCACCGCGTACGGCTCCAGCCTGGCGAGAAAAAGGAAAATCAAAAAACGCACCGGGTGCCATTTGGCCGGCTGCGCATAGTCTACTATCACTATCTTGCCACCTGGCTTTAACACACGCAGTGCCTCGCTCATGGTTTTTTCTCTATATGCCTGCGGCTCTTCGTGCAGCAAAAAAAATAGCAGTACCCTGTCGTAGATAGCCTCTGGCATATCAAGTGCTGCGGCGTTCATGAGGAGTGTGCGCGCATGCATCTCGGGCGTAATTTTCTTGCGCAGATTGTCTAACTGGATCGGCAGTATATCCACCACGTCGAGCGCACCGCCGTTTTGTGCGGCGCGATGCGCCAAACGTGGCGAGAGGTCTCCATAACAACACGACATTTGCAGGGTTCGCCCGGCCAGGTCGTCACCAAACTCGTCAAGCACGGCGTTGCGTAGCCTTACATAGTTGCCAAAAAGGATAGTGTTGATGAGCCACTGGCGCTCAAAAAAACGCACAGCCCAGGGGCGCACATACGCCCACCAATAGGTCTCCTCAAGATAGTCGGGTATTTGCGTGGCTACCTTGTTGGACATAATAGAAATTTTGTACCCAAAGATGCTCAATACTATCATGGCCAATCCCTTGAAAGGGCTTGATAAATTTGGACTCATGCGAATCCGCGCAATAACCTTAGAGCAAATCTACGAGTTCAAAAGAGCTCCCCTTGCCAATCAGAGCTTACGATACATGTCCCCTCGTTATTAAAAACAAGGTATCCTGCTTTGTACTCACGCGCGATTGATGGATACTTTTTACTTGAAGACAAAAAGAGGGCCGAGGTCATGCAATCGGCATGCCATGCATTCGGAGCGACGGCCGCAGCGCCGATTATGTGTTCTATTGGGCTTTTAAATTGCGGGTGAACCACGTGATGCCAAACGCCCCACCGTCGACGAAAACTGTCGGAAACGGCTATCCCTTGATTTTTCAAGTTTACAACGCTCGCGGCAGTATCTGGCTTGCCCGGATATTGAATTGCCACCCTCCACGCAGAACCATCTTCTTTATAGGCGGCGTACATATCTCCACCGGCGTCCACTAGAAAATGTTTATATCCGAAACGACCTAAGAGAGCGGCGACCTGATCAATGCAATACCCTTTTCCAGTACCGCCGATATCAAAAACAGCTGGACCGTCAAGAGTAAGCGTCTCACCCGCGACAGTCCACTTTGGTAAAACAAACTCATCAACATTGTCGAGAGACCGCATACTGTATGTAGCGTCGTATCCGGCCCGTTCAAGGAGACCTCCTACTGCAGGATCGTAAACACCATCTGTTAAATAGCGAAGGCGCTGCGCTTCCGAAAGAAGGATTGCCAGCTCTTTTGAAATTGTATACCCGCCGGCTTCTGCACTTCGAAAAGCATTGGCTTCCGAATCTGCCAAGAATCGGGAAAAACGCTTATCAAAACCCGCAATATATTCTAGAACCGCTTTCTTCGCGTCATCCTGTAAAGGAGTCGCATCTGTAAAAATACACCATGTAGTGCCGATGGCATTAAACGTGAATTCGTCCATCACCCTAACCTAACACTAAATTTGAGATTTGAGATTTTCCAATCCGGAGTTAAAAGCGTTCGTTGTAAGAGAAGAAGTACCTACACGATCAACATTTTCAAGTTCAGACAGTTTCTTGCCCTTAATAATTTTGAGTAGATTTTCCGAGAATTCGTCCAGCTTTATCTGGCTTTCTAAACTCGCATATAATTCATCGAGAGACTTCACGTCCGTTATCAATCCATCTTGATCGACAAAAACACTAAACCTAGTATTGTGTCCACCGCCATTAGGCACATCATACGCAACGAGCGTGCTGATTTCTCGTGTTACAGCTGTGTTTATATAGCTTGAACTAGGCGCAGACTCACCATCCTTAAACAGAAAACTAAGTAAACTCTGCTGATAGTAAATTAAACCCACAACCAACGCTACGACTAAAATTATGATTATATTCCTTTTATTTATCATGCTGTTTTGTGCGCTTTATTATTTTATAACAAGATTTCTTAGACAAGCTGGAAAGTGTGGAGAATGAAAAAACCGGTCATGGCCACCGCTGAAATCAGCGCGGCAATAACTGCATACCACATCGCCTGT
>CAYPGH010000057.1:0-4174 GCA_964410475.1 uncultured Candidatus Saccharibacteria bacterium | reverse complement strand
ACGCGACTCTATTGGAGGCAAAATAATCTTTCATGTAATTCCAATTCTACCCCCTCCCCCCTCGTTATTTTTGCAACTCTCATTTAATGAATAAGTATGTACCTCCCGAGGTTACCTCCCGAGGTTAAACCTCGGGAGGTAGACTCAGACAGGCAGAGCTTCGGGTGTAAGTAAGTATCCTGTTGATTTTCTGACCAACTGTGTTACGATTCTTGCTCATGTCCATAAACGTTGAAGTTAGCAAGACGGGGAACGAAAGTCCCCTTGCAACTATCCGGAAATTTAGCCGGAAGGTGCAGGGTACTGGTCTCGTAAAAACGGCTCGCAAGCGTCGCTATTTTGCGCGTGACACGTCGAAGATAGTGAAAAAGAAGCGCGCTCTCAAGCTCCTAAAGCGTAGGGCAGAATACCGACAGCTCGTGAAAGAAGGAAAGGTTGTAGAAGCTCCTCAACGCCGTTCCCCGTACACGCGACCAAACCAGAACGAAACATCCTCTCAGTCACGATCTAGTGAAAGCACACCTATCGCACGATAGAAACGGAACCAAAAATGCGGAACGCTCCGGTGGTTGAAATACGAAATGTTACGCGCGGCCTTCGGCCGCGCGTTCCCTTTGAAAAAATGGCGCATGCGATACTGGGGTCCCAGTATGAGCTCTCCTTGGTAATCTGTGGCGACACGCTCGCAAGCTCGCTCAACCGTACGTACCGAAAGAAAGTGTATCCTGCAAACGTCCTCTCTTTCCCTATCGGAAAGAAGGAGGGGGAAATATTTCTTAACATCCGCGCATCAGAACGTGAAGCGCGCACATTCGGTATCCCTGCGCGAGAACACATTGCACACCTTTTCGTTCACGGGTGCTTTCATCTCAAAGGATATATGCATGGAGAAAAGATGGAGCGAGAAGAAGGGCGCATCCTTCGAGCGTTTGGTTTCCGTCGCGCGTAAACCGGTGCATTGCGAGACCACAGGGCGTTAACCCTGTGGCTCGCAATCCAGCCCTGCGCCAGAGAGCGCAGGGCGTTAAACACCGGTTTCTGGCTCCCTGCCCCTTCGGTGGGCAGGGCTGGGCTCGGAAATGCAAATGAGTACATTTTCATTTCACTCGCCCTATGTCGCCAGTAAACACCTCGGCTAATACATCTTGCATTATTCGGCGGCGCGGCGCGTATTGTCTGACGGCTTGCGTCTGATATGAACGCATTTCGCCTGACGCATACTGATACGCGCGGCGTTGCCGTAGACCGTTTGCTGTCATGCGCTTCCCGCGATTATCCCCGCCCTTCGCGCTTTTATACCCTCAAATCGCACGCTACAATGGGCAAATGGCGCGAGTTTATACCGGCATTGATATAGGCTCTTCTCACATCAAAGTAGTCGTCGCTACACCCGCAGAAAATACCGAACTTCCGATGCGAATACTTGGAACCGGCACAACACCTTCGAAGGGCGTGCGTAGCGGCTATATAGTTGACGTAAAAGAAGCGACCAAGAACCTTCGCGAAGCACTTACGCGTGCGCGTAGCGCTTCAAAAGTTCCCATACGAAGTGCACGGCTAGCACTCGGTGGCATAAGTCTTGAGGATATTCGCTCTACAGGAGAGATTACTCTGACACCATCGGGCGGCATAGTCACGGTGCGAGAGATGGAACGCGCAACGAGTGAAAGCGAGAAGCGCGCAGGACCAAAACTGATAAACCGCACAGTACTTCACACTATCCCTCTTGAATATCGTGTTGACGGGCAGAAAGTATTTGGACGTCCGGAAGGTCTACAGGGCACAAAACTTGCCGTAGACGTGCTTTTCATTACAATTCTCGCAAAACACCGCGACGATGCCGAAGAAGTCGTCGAAGCCACGGGTGTTGAAGTCGAGAGCGTCATGGCTTCTCCCTTAGCGGCAAGTTTCGTCACATTGAATAAAGCGCAGAGGACAGCCGGAGTTATGCTGGCAAACATCGGAGCAGAAACACTTTCGACTATCGTATTCGACAACGACATGCCCTTCTCTGTAAAAGTATTTCCGACGGGCTCTTCCGATGTAACGAATGCAATCGCGCTAGCGTTTAAGATACCGCTCGCAGAGGCGGAGCAGATGAAGCGAGGTGCAGTCACTGGAAGTAGTATTCCACCGCAAAAGATGAACACAGTAATTGCGACATGTTTCAAACAAATGTTTACGAAGGTAAATGTTCATCTTAAAGCCATTGGAAGGCAGGGGCTCTTACCCGCAGGTATCGTTCTAACAGGAGGAGGAAGCGGATGTGCACAAATTACTGAATTAGCAAAAAATACACTAAAACTCCCCTCACAGATCGCACAGATAGGATCCTTGCCACGCTCGTCGGGTCTTGACGCAACATGGGCAGTCGCGTACGGTCTCTGTCGCTTATCTTACATGGACGATATGGAGGAAGGCCAGTCTCTGGGAGAAATCATCAGCCGCACGTGGGATTCAGTGTGGAGCACGGTGCGATCTCTATTGCCATAGTCAGAACATATAACAAACGTGGAGGCACGAACAGACAGATAGAGTGCCTATTTTCTGAAAAAACTACAGATTTAAGAGGTATCCATGTCAAGTTTGTCCTTTCGGAGGAAGTGATATGATGGCCACACTATGACCAAGCAAGTGAAGCCCGAGTTTGAATCATTTGCGCGTATTCGCGTGATCGGAGTAGGAGGCTCGGGCGGCAATGCGGTCAATCACATGGTCTCGAGCCATGTCTCCGGCGTCGATTTCATTACCATTAATACCGATGGGCAGGATCTCCATAAATCGAAAGCTAAGAGAAAGATCCACATCGGCAAGAATCTTACACGTGGCCTTGGGACCGGCATGAATGCTGAACTCGGCAAACAAGCGGCCGATGAGACGCGCGAGGAAATTCAGGACGCGATAAAAGGTTCCGACATGGTTTTCATTACCTGTGGGATGGGTGGTGGCACTGGAACGGGCGCCGCCCCTGTCGTTGCCAAGGTAGCACGAGAGCTTGGCGCATTGACCGTCGGTGTCGTTACAAAACCATTCAGCTTCGAGGGTGCGCAAAGAACGCGACTTGCAGAAACTGGACTAGCGGAATTAAGAAAGGCCGTGGACGCTCTCATCGTTATTCCGAACGATAAACTCCTTGCTATCGTCTCGCGCGATACCGGCATAAGGAATGCCTTTGCGATGTGCGACGACATCCTCAAACAAGCTGTGGAGGGTATTTCCGACCTAATTACCCAGACCGGCATCATCAACGTGGACTTCGCCGACGTACGCGCCGTCATGGAGAATGCAGGAAGCGCTCTAATGGGCATCGGAACTGCTATCGGCGAGAAGCGCGCAGAAGTAGCAGCGCGTGACGCCATCAACTCGCCGCTTCTGGAAGTATCCGTCAATGGAGCGAAGGGGGTTCTCTTCTCCGTCGCTGGTGGAGATGATCTAGGGATGCTTGAGGTGCAAGATGCGGCCAACGTCATTACTGAGGCAATAGATCCAGATGCCAAGGTCATCTTCGGTACAGTCGTCGATCCGATGCTCAAAAAAGGCGCAGTGCGTGTGACTGTCATCGCAACCGGTTTCCCGGATTCTGGCGTACGCTCTTCGCTTTTCAGCGCCTCCCAACGCCTTACTGCTAAGAAGGATCAGGATGTTCCTCCTGCTTCGCTCAGAAGTCGCACAGACAGCAAGCGAGACGAGGTGGAGGTATCTGAGAAAGTATCGAAGGATGCCGTAAAATCCACTTCTTCCTCACGCTCTTCGAGTGAAGGCGATGACGATGATGCTGGTTGGGGCGGACTCCCATCTTTCTTGCGTGGGAAGTAGCTTTTGGCTTATTGATTAATACGGCTTGTGTAAATTGGCTCATTCCGACTCTACAGGGCGTTTACCCTGCGGGTCGGAATACACTCCCTGCGCACAAGCGCGAGTGCTTTCCGCCAATTTCTGACTCCTCGGCTCGGAAATGCAAAAGAGTACTTTTGCATTTCGCTCGCCCTACGTCGCCAGTAAAGAATGTACAAGCATCTTTTGTATTAAACACTAAAAAACTGTAAGCTGTAAAATATGTACGACTTGATAATCGTTGGAGGCGGCCCTGCGGGAGCGAGCGCCGCTGTATACGCCGCGCGCAAACGCCTGAAAACACTTTTTATCACAGAGGAATGGGGAGGCCAGAGTGTCG
>CAYPGH010000056.1:0-4186 GCA_964410475.1 uncultured Candidatus Saccharibacteria bacterium | reverse complement strand
TTGCACGCAATACTTCAAGGGGCAGTGCAAAGACAACAGTGTTCGATTGGTCCGACGAAAGATCATTGACAGTCTGCAGTGTGCGTAAATGAAGCGCTCCAGGAGCGGCCGAAAGCATATCGGCGGCCTTGGCCAAATTTTCGGCCGCGATCACCTCCCCTTGCGCTTTTATGATGACTGCTCGTTTTTCGCGCTCTGCCTCCGCCTGTTTTGCAATGGTGCGCTCCATATCTACCGGAAGTGCGACATCTTTCAGCTCAACGTTGGAGACTTTGAGACCCCACGGGTCAGAGGCTTCGTCTACAATTTTTCGAATTCGCTCCGATATCTTCTCACGAGAAGCAAGAAGCTCGTCGAGCTCCACTTCTCCCACCGCATTTCTCATGGTCGTCTGCGCAAGTTGTCTCATCGCATAAATAAAATCTTCGACTTCAAGAATGACTTTCGCGGCATCCGCTACTTTGTAGTAAATGACAGCGTTCACACCCACAGAAATGTTGTCTTTGGTAATGGCTTTCTGCTCAGGCACGTCCACGGCCTTTACGCGCATGTCTACCTTTCGTAACTGTTGAAACACTGGAATGACTAAGCGCCAGCCCGGCTCTTTAATGCCGGTAAATCGGCCCATAAGGAACATAACACCGCGCTCGTATTGATTTACTTGTCTAATGACCGCGAAAAGAATGAGAATCGCAAGGGCCGCAAATGAGAGTGTGATGTACATATGGACAACTTACCACGGGAGCTTGAATTCCGAAAATTCAGGTAAGAGTTTACGGCCGTATAGAATCCTGGAGATGACCTCTGCGTGCGACAGGGCACCCGTAAGCGCATTATGTGGCGTTGGTTCTTCTGGAATGCCGACATACTTCATAGCCGCATCCAGATCCAAAGCCGAACGACGGTGCAAAATAGGGGGCTGAATCCCCCTCCCTATCATGTGCATATATGCGAGCGTATGCACATCAATCGTACGAAACGCGAACGGCCAGTCGGTGTGTAGGGCGCGCTCTGCGGCCGCTTTCAAGAAATCTCGGTCAAAGGAGACATTTTGACCGGCCAATGTACATTCTTCCACCCCCTCGCTCCATCGGAGGAAGGCGTGCGTAAGCTCTGCCTCGCTCTGTTTTTTTGGGTCGGTGATCTGCTCCTTCGTAAACCCGTTCACTGCAAGCGCTTCGTCCATAATATGCGCTCCGTCCCATACGCGGCACTCTTCATAAAAACGGTTCGACGGGTTCTTAAAATCCAGCGCTCCTACAGATACGATAGAATGCTTTTGTGGCTCTGTTCCTGAAGCTTCTATATCTACGACAAGCATAGTATGAAGTATAGCGTACCTGTCTGCGTGATACCACGCACAGGCAGATGGAGTATAGAGTATGAAATCTTAGACCTGTGGTTATGCTTGCCGCTCTTATTATCTTGTGGTATCTTTTTCTACAAGCTGTAAGCTAACAGCTATAAGTTAATTCATATGGCAACAACAAAAGCAGGTGGGTCAGCTAAAAACCTCAGGGATTCAAACCCAAAATACCTAGGGCTTAAGCGCTCAGATGGTCAGAAAGTCACCGAGGGTGAGATAATCGTTCGCCAGCGCGGTACTAAAATCCTCCCCGGGCGTAATATCGGCGTTGGACATGATCATACGCTCTTTTCTCGCATCACAGGCACAGTAAAATTCCGCTCAAAACGCAAGATGGACTTCGATGGACGCAGTAAAACGCGCCGCGTCGTAGATGTAATCAAGGCTTGAAAAAGTGTGACCGCTATTTAGTTGCTTTCACTACAACGGTCATACGAGCGCGCGTACCTCCAAACGTGAGTTCTATCGAGTGTTCACCAACCTCCTTCAGAGGTTTCTTGAGCTGCACATTTTCTTCGGACACAATACTCCCCTCTTTATGGAGGGCAAGCACGATGTCTTTCGTTCCGACGGCTTTAAATAATCCACCTTTTTCTGTAGCGCGCGCTGTTATTTCTATTCGTTTTCCTTCAAGCGCTTTAATGGTCATCTCATTTTTCTCTCTCTCCAGTGCTCGAGCCTGTGCCTCTCTTGCCATAACTGCCTCATGGGCCGCAAGTTTCTCTGGTGTTGCCTGCTCAACGAGACCACGCGGTATAAGCATGTTCTGCACATAGCCGTCGGAAACATCCTTAACTTCCCCCATCTGCCCTACTCCGCGTACATCCTTCAACAAAATTATTTTCATCTCACTTTTTCTATATGATTAAGACTCTCGCGTCAGTACGCTATTGGTCCTTCTCCAACAATAGTGCAACGGCTTTCTCAAGCTGAGTATCATTCCCAGCCTCCTTGTCTTCGGGAGCAAACGTCGCCTCGAAATCTGGAGCAATGCCTTCGAGTGGTATCTGAATACCATCTGGCCCGAGCCAGCGTGCAACCGTTATTTTAAGCGAGGTATCAGACGTTATGTTTACTAACTCTTGAACGGAGCCCTTGCCGAATGTGTTTGTGCCGACAATAGTCGCAATACCATAATGCTGAAGCGCTTTAGCAAGGATTTCCGACGCCGAGGCAGAGCCACGGTCTACAAGAACGACCATCTTCAAATTTTGATTGAATATGTCGTAACCGCGCGAACGGTGTATCGTGTTCTTGGCGTGCTCAACGTAATCTTCCGTTACGACTATTTTTCCGGACGGCAAAAACCAGCTCGCCATATCCACGGCAGCTTCAAGATACCCTCCAGGATTCCCTCGAAGGTCCAGGACGAGTCGAGTACTCCTTGATTCCACGAATTCACGGAGACCTTCTCGAAAGAGTTGCGGTGAATTTGCCGTAAAACTGTAGAGCTGAATGACAAATACGCCGTCCGGGCGGAGCGTTGTAATTATTGTGGGAACGTTAATGACGTCGCGCGTAACTTGGATTTCCCGGGGCTCACTCAATCCGTCGCGTGCGATGGTAAGTGTTACCGTACTTCCCCTTGGTCCTCGTATCTTTTTTACGGCAGCTCCTACGTCAATACCATTCGTATCGGCCCCATCTATTTTCAGTATTCTATCGCCGCTCTGTATTCCGGCCTGTTCCGCGGGACTTCCTTTGAGTGGAGAAACGACGACAAGCATTTTGTCGCGCACCGCAATTTCCATACCCACGCCCTCGAATCTTCCACTCAAATCCTCGGTAAACTGTTCGCTTTCTGCAGGAGGCAAGAAATATGTGTACGGGTCACCCAGAGATTCAGCGAGCCCCTGCACCATTCCCCAAACACGTATCTGATTCGCTTCTTCCGTTGAGGAAGCCGTGGGAGTGGAACTTGCGACTGACGCAGGCACGAACTTCTCATCTATCACGCGCCACGCTTTCCATACCGGCGAAAAATCAATATTGGACGGCGGAAGAGCATCATTCCCAAATAGTCCCTCTCCACCCTCTGCGCCGTCTGCTCCCGTTGTAAACCCAAGGGCAAATCCCATGGCAAGAACGACGACAGCTCCAGCGATAACAGCCTTTAAAGAGAAGGTTTTTTCCGATATCCGCTCTTCATTCATCCCGTTAGAGACAGGTCGCGTCTTTGTTTTTTCATCAAAAATCATACGGCTTGCTTTCCCCGTGCGAGAAGTGCGTTGCCACGCTTCATGCGACCGCGGTCTCTAACGGGATTCATCGTGCGATTATAGCACAATGGTGTTATTCTGGACCCAATACACGTTATGGATTTTTTGCGGCTACCATGGAATAAGCGTGCACAAAAAGCGGCCAATCCTCTGTATCTTTACAACACCATGACGCAATCGAAAGAAGAGTTTACACTTCCCTCTTGGGTGTCTGCAGTGCACATGTATAACTGCGGTCCGACAGTATACGGACCCCAACATATCGGAAACCTGTCAATGTTCGTATTCACCGATATTCTACGAAGAGTGCTTGAGTACAACAACTTCACGGTTAAACAGGTCATCAACTTTACAGACGTGGGTCATCTCGTTTCCGATGCCGACGAAGGCGAAGACAAGATGACAAAAGGGCTGAAGCGCGAAGGACTCAAGCCGACACTTGAGAATATGCGCAACTTGGGCGAACGATATGCCAAGCAATTCCTAGAAAATGTGCGGAGTCTCAACGTCGCAACTGAGCGCATCACCTTTCCTCGAGCATCTGATTACATTCCCGCACAAATAGCGATGATACAGACGCTCGAAGAAAAAGGATACGCGT
>CAYPGH010000055.1:0-4262 GCA_964410475.1 uncultured Candidatus Saccharibacteria bacterium | reverse complement strand
GCGACCTAAATTTCTTGAGCGAAGCGATTAGAAATTGGAAGTACTCTTGTGGTGCACACAATCATCCCCACCGTTTTGGGAAAAATCATAAAACGGCGGGGATGGCTCCCGTAATTACTTCAAACACCCAACGTATCCCGCGTCTTCAACCGAGTACGCTTTTCCTGCTCCGTTGATGTGAAGTGTGTAATACTCCTTTTCATCTTTTTTGACAGAAATATTTCCACACTGGACAGTCCACCCGTAGCCAAGTTGGTACTGCTTCTGGAATGCGTCGTATTGAGCGTTTTTGTTTCGTATATCTTGGGTACATTCGTCGGTATTGTAGAAAGTGCCTTGAGTACAAACTGGACTAGACGAAACAGTCTCTTTTACAGTATCGATTTTGCTTGTCAGATTCACCTCATGGCGAGTTATAGACGCATATCCTGCTTCGCCAGAACTTGCCAGGAGGGAGACACTGGCTCCGTCAGATGATATATCCTGAATGCTGTAATTGGGACCGTGCGCTTGCGAACAAACTGGGATATCTAAAACTTTCATTTCAGATGCACGCGCCATATCTACGACCCTAAGTTCGCATGGTTTACGAGGTACAACGGACCCATATTCGTTAGGACTTTCGTCGGTGGGACCAATGGCAAGAAAGACAAGCGTATTTCCTTTTACCGCGAAATCTGCTAATCGCCACGGCTCATAAAAATCCTTTAGCGGTACAGCAGAAATTTGACCCGACTTTATATCGCGGCGCGAAATACTTTTGTTTGCGCTCATATAAAACATTGCCCCATTTTCCACTTTGACTTCGGGGACATAGGGGTATGCTGTATTAGGAATCTGCATGATCTCATTCTTCGCTCCAGTCTGAGAATCAAACAAGATAACCGAAGCTTCCTTTCGGTTGACCCCTTGGACAAGCACTGCGCCTGCAAGTGCTTGTGCGGCTGGTTGCGTCGGAGTATTGGTGATGGTATTAGTCGTCTTGTTTTGTGAAGTTGAATTTGAGGCTGGAAGTGTCGGTATTTCGTTTTCAGTAAGAGTTGGCGAAGGCGACTGTTGCATGACGTAATATACCCCGCCTCCGAGGACAATCAGACCAAGCGCTATGGCTATCAAAATCGCGGCGCTCACGAATCCTCGTTGAGTTTGCATAACAAAGTGGGGACAACTTATTGATAAATTACAACTCCACAATAGCACGTTTTTGCCATACGAGGATTTTAAAGTGGAACCCGCCCCCTCGCCTTAAAACGGAGCGGAAAGGACAATTTTCCTTCGACTCCACTCAGGATGGTGATCCTGTCGAACCACAAGTTTTTCTTCCTAGAGCGTTCGTGCGAACACTCGGAGTAGTTTGGCGGATTAGGTACGAGCGTGCGCGAAGCGCACCCAACTACTTTGTGAATTCCAAAGTAGTAAGGATGGTCTCAAAATCCTTGATGCAAAACGTGTCGAGAACTGAACCACCAGGCGTGCTTTTCTCGTGGGGAGATTCAATCAGATCGTTGGAAAGCGAAACTATATTGAGGGTTAGTTGGTAACCTTCGCTCGGAGTAATGAGGCCAGCTTGACCCAAGAATATCGTCCCGTCACTTCGAGTCCAATATTTTATCTCCAACGATTTAGCACTAGCCGTTGCGACTGATTTATTACTCGTAGTAATACCTTCCGAATATATACCAGTCGCTTTTACAGGCCCGATGTAGCAATTTCTCTGACTATCGACGAGTTCAAAAAAATCATAACCCTCACGATATGGACCAAAATTTTTCCAAAAAGCACTGGGCGAAGTGTTCAAGACAAAACGTGACGGATACTCAAATTCTATACCCCAATCTTTGCTCCGGTATGTTTTTGAGTTCACTGTTGCTCCTGTCAGTAATGGTGTGGTGGAAAGCTCGGTCGTGTCAGAAGTCGTAGGGATACTTGAGTTTTGTGAAAATGCCCACCACGCAACTACACCGCCAAACACTACAATCAGACCGACAATGACCCACACATTAGAAAATCCTCGGTTCATGGAATTAGGAGTTTCAGTTGTATGAATAAAAATTTTCTTTTCCCCACAAGTATGACGTTTTTGAACCGAAAATGCAATTACGTGTATGACCACCGAGCGCAGCGAGGCGGCAGACCTGCGCTTGCGCTTTCCATCTGCGGACGGGGTGGGACGCGGCCAAGAGCTCGTTTTGCCGCCGACGCGTCAAAACTCCTCTCGGCCCTGCTCGCGCATCCCCGTCTGCTGACGGGGCTCCAGCGCTCGCCTTCGAGTCCCACCCCTTCTCGCAATGTCTAGCCGCTCGAATGCTCCGCATTCTCGCGGGTCATTGCGGACGGGGTGGGACTCGAACCCACAAGCCGCTTTTAAACGGCTACAGATTAGCAATCTGCTGACTTACCATTCGTCGCACCCGTCCTGTGTTGCGAATGATACTTGAATCGCGGTACCTTTTCAAATGCTTCGGATTGTTCGAGCCGATTATCATGAAGTGTTTTTTCATGTCGGCGACACTGTCGAGCCGAATGTCATGCCTAGTAATGCGAGAGTGCATGCCGAAATCAGCAAGTATTTTTGCCACACTCAATTGCAGGGGCGGAGAGTAGCTACAGAAACAAAGTTTCTTGTACGCATAACGCTTAGCGTTCACATGAGTGCGTAAATACGGAGCCATCGGTGTCGACGAGGCCTCGCATGAATGCGGTAAAGCTACGCACGGGCAAGCGCCATGAGGGTGACTAGAGCATCGTTTTCTATGAGTGGTTTTGCCGCTTCTACAAGCGTTGCGCCGGTCGTCACCACATCATCTATGAGGTAGATATGAGAATCGCGAATAACGAGGTCGTTTGCGGCAAAAGCGCCGGAGACGTTTGTAAGTCGCTCGACGCGCGGGAGCTTTGTCTGCGGCGCCGTGTCGCGTGTGCGCACGAGGGCTTCTGTTTCCGTATGCGAAAGAGCTCCGTCTTGAAATTCAATTGGCAATGTACGCAACACTGCTTCGATCTGATTGAATCCGCGTTCACGCAAACGATTCTTATGGAGTGGCACGGGAACGAGAAGAATGTGTTTTTTGGAAAATGCGCGCACTGATGCGAACTCTTCCCGAAGATAGTCTGCCAGTAGTGCCGCACACAATCCGACCGCGTGCCCGGAGCGGTCGTATTTTAGAGAACGTATCAAATCTTTTGTCGCGGGCTCTCGATATTCCATGAGCGTGAGAATCCGCACGCCGAGCAATTCATGTGATGCAGGAGAAAGGGAAATTTCGTCGAGAGAACGTGTCTCGGTGCGCGTTCGTCTTTCACGCCGAGGAAGTACGGTATCAAGGATGGAATCGAGGATATTTCGAATTTCGAACATGGTAGCATTGTGCCATACGTGCCCCGTTAGAAGTCGCGGACAAGCGAAATCTAAATGGGGAGAGAAATTCGGTTATGAATCCAAGTCACTCAAAGGGCAACTCTGATAGTTCGCGTCCAATTTCTAATGGGGTGGACCTCGCGCAAAAACGCTGTGTGCCGTGCGAAGCGGGAGCGGCTCCGCTTACGAAAGAGGAGGCCGAGAGGTTGATGGGACAGTTGCCATACTGGAAGCTCTCAAGTGATGCCAAAAGTATCTACAAAGTTTTCAAGTTCAAAAATTGGCTTCAGGCAGTTGATTTCACGAATAAAATAAGTGCGATAGCAGAGAAAGAAGGCCACCATCCGGACATCGATCTCCATTGGGGCCGCGTTGGGGTTATGCTCACTACGCACGCGATAGGCGGCCTCTCCGAGAACGATTTCATCCTAGCCGCCAAGATAGACAATATCACGTGATATAATTTTGTGGATGTTGGATTTTTCTAAAAGCTCGAAGCTCGAAGCTCGGAGCTAAATATATGACCTTCTCTTTCGGCGACATAACGCGCAAACTCGGATCAGCGTTCGGGGGGAGCGGAGAAGGGAGTTTTTTGGGAGTTGATATCGGCGCAAGCTCGGCGAAAATAGTGCAGCTTCGTGCATCACGCGGCTCTGCAATCCTTGAGACCTATGGTGAGATTGCGCTCGGCCCCTACGGGAATCAGCCGATAGGGAAGGCGGTGAAGCTTCAACCGGAAAAGACGGCAGAAGCCCTCATCGACCTCATGAAAGAGGCAAATGTGACTGCGCACGAGGCGGGAATTTCAATCTCATTCTCTTCCAGTCTGGTGTCGATCTTGGAATTGCCGAAGACAGACAAGGAATCGCTGAAGCGGATAATTCCTATCGAGGCGCGCAAGTAC
>CAYPGH010000054.1:0-4306 GCA_964410475.1 uncultured Candidatus Saccharibacteria bacterium | reverse complement strand
CAGTGCCCATGCCGGTGGTACTGTAGGGTTTATAGCGCTACAATGTTCCTCAAAACGGCAAGGGATGGACAGACTGTGCGCGCATGGGTGGGTTTGGGGCAAGCACTCCACTATAGTATTTATGAATTCAGCATTTGTATTCTGCATTCGTATTCCCCCTCCAAAAAATCCTCCCTCCAAAAATCTTGGGCTTTTGAATTTTGCGAACCTCACCCTCCACGCGCGCGAAGCGCGCGGCGTGCCCGCAAATCATTGGTTTTCCGTCGCTGCCGCGAAGGAAAACCAATCCGAAACCGACCTTGTCTCTTCTCTGGTGAGAATCTACGACTCTGCTCGAACCTATTTTAGCACCAACGCCGACTGAAGTGCCACGCGCCGAGCGCGTGGTATCGCCAACCCTGATCGTGCGCCCCGATTGCGCTGTGGCGCATTCCGCCCCCGCGCGGAGTACCGCGCGGGCCGCACCCCGCCTCCGCCGCTGAATTCCCATCCTCATTTTTCTCGCGGGGGTTTCTGAATTATTGAATGGGCGGCGGAGGCGGGGTGACGGGCATTTATTCAGCATTTCAAGACGCGGCGGCAAAGCCGCCGCGCAATTCTCAACCCATTGACACGAATAATTTGGGGTATACTTGCTGTGATGGCCGAGAGGCCATCGGATATCACAGTCGAAAAAAGTAGCCTAAACCGTCGAGCAATCGGCGGCATGGCGAAAAGTCCACTAAAGATCAGAAAACCCATCGTGTGGGACTGTCTTTAGTGGCCTCATCGGGAAACCTGTGTGGAGGGCGTAAGCCCTCACCCCGCGGTGGGCTTTGTGCTACAAAATCACTTTGGGAATTAGCAGTATTTATTCACTAAATCTTTATTCAACGTATGACATATCATATGCGAATTGCTAAGATCGTTGCTCCGATAGTTGGCGTGCTTTTGTTTGCCGCGCCCGCGTTCGTTAACGCCCAGACTGCCGATGACATACGCGCGCAGATTCAGTCATTGCTCAGTCAAATAACCGCGCTTCAAACGCAATTGAGTAATTTGACATCTAATACTCCAACAACTATTTCAACATCATCTAACTCGTGTCCGAATCTTTATCGCGCACTCTCGCGCGGCAGTCGCGGAAGCGACGTGATTTCGCTTCAACAATTTCTCATCGCGCAGGGACTTTTGAGCAGCGACTCGGCGACGGGATTCTTCGGATCAATGACAGAAGCGGCAGCCCAACGATGGCAAGCGCAAAACTCTGTCGTGTCGTACGGCGACGCAAACACAACCGGCTATGGCGTTATTGGCGCTAGAACTCGCGTGGCAATTGCAGCTCGATGCGGAACAAGACCGCCTGTTGTGCAATCATGCCCTCAATATCAAATACCAATCTGTTCGAGCGGCCAGCATGTGCAACGTGGTGCAACAGACGCGAATGGGTGTCAGGGTGCGCCGATGTGCGTGAACGATACTGTGACCCAATCATGTCCTCTGTATCAAATTCCGATATGCGCCGCAGGGCAGCACGTTGAAAACGGCACGACAGATTCTAATGGATGTACCGGAGCACCGCGATGCGTAAATAATCCTGTCGTAAACGGCACTGCTTCTGTTTCCATAACAGCGCCGTCCACGTTTCAAAAAGGAAATTCAACGGCAATTAGTTGGCAGGTAAATAATATTCCGTCTGGTTCGAGCCTTGGTTTATTCCTTGTCCACAATACATCGCAACAAGATGCTTGGAAGCTGCCGGGCGTAACGGGGCCGCTAACACTCAAAGCCCAAAATGTGAGTGGCACGATGAGCGGCACTACACGTTGGGATGGTAATTCGGTTGGTTGCGCCCCGACTGATTTTCCCATGTTTTGCACAGGCGTTGAACCAGGCGAATATCGCATTGACGCGGCTATATATGACCAATCAGACTCGGCACTGGTGAGCGGGTTTCCAATCCCTGGATATAAAGGTCCGAATGTTGTTGTAAAGGGATCGTCCGCTCCGTTCACAATATCCGGATCGTATAATCTCGATCCATTGAAAGGAAGATTGCTCGGTGCGGCAGCGAATAAGGTAAAGGAAGCAATGTCGGCATATGGGTATGCTGGAACGCAAATTGAACAATATGTAAAAATGCGCGGCGATCTCTCGGGGCCAAATGCAAGTGGTAATTACTGCGCGACGTTCGACGTCCAGCCACCGATGACAGGAGTACTGACTGCGTGTGGTTCTCTCTCGTATGATACGCCGACTGTCACGGGAGACGTTCAGGTGGCGAGTAACACCCTAACGTATGCTGATGCTGAGAAGAAAGCTCACGCAGTTGCTGATCCGCCGTACCTCTCAAGAGTTCGGTTCGACCATCAGCCGAGTATGTCCGAGGCGGGATATACGGACTATTCCGTTAATTTCCAGACGTGGTCAGATGCACACCCTGACGCTACGACGTATTTGAGCAGTGGCGTTACAAACTGGACATATCGCTCAGACGGCGGATATTGGGCGTTTATTATTTTTGAAATCAAAGCGGGTGGATCAGAAAATGGGTCTGATCGCTTCGCTGATAACGTGCTTGTGAGAGTGAACAATTCTGGTAACGCGTGTGTAATCAAGACTGCGCCATATAGTGGAGGCAATCTCGGCGTTGATATCTTCACGGACACAATTAGTTGCCCGTAAACGGGAATGTGGGCAAAGCGGGAGCCCGCCGTGCTTGGTTCTTCACGGCGGGAATTTCGCGTGCGCACGGGTGGGAGAGCCCGCGCGTACTCGCGCGGGCTCTGGGGCAAGCGCATTTGCATTTGCGCCTCGGGCATTTTCGCTAGGGCGGCTAGGCCGACGGATGAGCGCCGCCGTTAATCGAAGAAGCAAAACTCCAGTAGCGGAAGCGACACAGCGAAAGAAAGAATGGAAACGTGGAGAGGGGTTGTGCGAGGGCGGAATCCGAAGGCCCGTCAATACGAGGCACTAAATCTGGTAGACCAATACCAGTGGACACAACGATACACGCAAGTAAAGCAATGCGAGGATGAGTGATGTGTACCCCATTTAGTAGACAGCGCTAAACCCTCAAACCTCCCTTTGCCAAAAGATATTCCTTGTATTCGACCGGGGTCATCTTTTGTCTGGTCCACTGTTTTCTCTCGCAGTTGTAATATCTCACGTACTCGGCGATGCGCAACAGCAGCTCTTCAAACGAAGCGCACGACCGGTAGTCGAGTTCGTCTTTCAGGTGCCCGAAGAACGACTCGATCGGCGCGTTGTCGATGCAGCTGCCTTTTCCGGACATCGATTGGACCATCTTGCGGTCCCGCACCAGTTCAATGTATCCGGGATGCGTGTAGTGGAAGCCCTGGTCGGAGTGGATCATCGCATTCGCGCATGCATCGGGAGGCAAGTGCCTGATCGTGTCCACGACCAGTTCCATTTCGAGGCCGGGAGTCGCGTTCCACGCAACGACTTCGCTGCTTGCGATATCCTTGATGACCGAAAGATACACGAACTGCCCCTGGAATGGTATGTAGGTGATATCGGTACAGAAAACGGTTCGAGGGGTCGTTTGGCGGAAGGCGCGCTGCAGCTTGTTGGGGAATATCCGGTGCTCCAGCCTCTTCTTCATCACGGCCTTGTACGGATTCCTTCGTCGCACGCGGGTAACAAGCCCATACGTTCTCATAAGGCGCTGTATTTTCTTGTGATTCATCTCGGGAAGTCTCATTTTCACGCTTCGCCAGCCGTATACGCCCTTCCCGCGGTCAAAGACCGTCTTGATCTTGAGGTAGTCGGCGTAGTCTCGGTCCGGCTCATCGGCATGCAAAAGCCATCTGTAGTACCCGCTTCTCGACACGTCCGCCAACTCGCAGAGAACAGCGACATCGTTTTTCAATTCTCTGATGAGCCGGTATTTCTCGCACGGCCTGAGTTTGACTCCGCTCTTTTGGCCCGGAGTTTGGCTAAAAAATCGTTTTCAGCCTGAAGGTATCTGACTTGCAGCTCCAATCGCTTCAGCTTGTCTGACGTTTCTTCGCGGGGACCTCGGTCAAACTGTATTCCTCCATGTCTTGTGAGTCCTTCAAGTCCACTCCTCTCCACGACGCGTCTCCAGTCCCGTATCGTTAATCTGAAGTAGTGCTTTTTCCATTTGCTCACATCAAAGCCCGCTCGCCGCCACACTTCTTTTGCACTGACTCCCTCCGCGTACAACTCGAGAGCTCGTTTTTTGAATTCGTACGTGTAATTGATCGACCGTTCCGTGCAGTTGAAAACGCACGGATTCTGCCTGAGCTTGGCGAAATCCTCGCCCGAAAATATTGTTCTCATA
>CAYPGH010000053.1:0-4403 GCA_964410475.1 uncultured Candidatus Saccharibacteria bacterium | reverse complement strand
CATGCGCATTCATCCCCGCAGCCAAGCTGTCGGGGAATTCTGCG
This sequence comes from uncultured Candidatus Saccharibacteria bacterium, assembly GCA_964410475.1. Classification (GTDB taxonomy): domain Bacteria; phylum Patescibacteriota; class Minisyncoccia; order Phycocordibacterales; family UBA2100; genus UBA10103. The sequence goes on along the minus strand of CAYPGH010000053.1, from coordinate 4,359 downwards.
CATGGATTAAATATCTGGTGAGCAAAAGCTCCCCTCTCAATTCTTGGCGATGAAGTGCGCGCCTTGAAGCGATTTCTCTACACTAAATCGCGAGCAGTGCGCAGTATGTCCGCGAACACTCCGGCAGCTGTAACATCCGCTCCAGCACCAGGCCCTTTTACGATAAGGGGCGTTGAATTGTATCGCTTCGTCGTAAATGCGACGATGTTGTCGTTGTCGGAAAGATTATAAAAAGGATGGGACGGTGGAACCGCTTGCAATGACACGCTCGCCTTCCTTTTTTCAAATGTAGCTATATAACGCAAACGCAAACCCTTCTCTAGGGCCGACTGTTTCTTCTTCTCAAGCCGAGCATCCTCACGTTCGAGCTGCTTAAAAAGTCCTCCGATGGTCTTTGCTTTACTTGAAAGAGAGCTAACCAAGCTTTCCACTTTCACATCAGAAAGCTCCATGGATTCCCCTGTCTCTCGAGCAAGAATAAGGATCTTTCGCGCTACATCCCTTCCGCTCAAATCCTCGCGCGGATCAGGCTCTGTGTAGCCTTTCGCGCGCGCCTTCCGAACGACCTCGCTGAACCGACGTTTGCCTGTAAATTCATTGAATACATAACTTAAACTGCCTGAAAGCACAGCTTCTATTTTCAAAACCTCGTCTCCGGAAAGAAAGAGGTCGTTCAGCGTGCTTATGATGGGAAGTGCCGCACCCACATTCGTCTCATATAAAAACTTCACGCCCGGCATTTTTGCGAACTCTCCGATCTTGCGATAACGCTTCATGGGACCCGAGGCCGCTTTTTTATTAGGAGCGACTATCGATATGCGCGCTTTCAAGATATCCGCATAGGTTGCCGCAACTTCTTCACTCGCAGTGCAATCTACAAATACTTTGTCTGGAAGATCAATACGTTTCATCTTGTCAATAAAATCGTGCAATTTCATGCGACTGCCCGAAGCAGTAAGTAATGCGTGCCAATTTTCGGGATCAATACCGTCCGTATCTCCGCCAAGGGTCATTCCGTCTCCAGAGGAAAAGATCATTTTGCCCTCATCTGCGAGCCCAATGATGCGTATAACGTAACCATATTCCTCCTTCAGAAATTCGTCCTGCTTCGCAATCTGCGTGAGCAGGGTCCCTCCGATGAGCCCCGTGCCAAGCAAAAAGACGTTGATATATTTCGTCTTCGGAAAGAAGAAACCGGTGTGTATTGCATTCAGTGCTTTCGCTTCGTCTTTCTGTTCAACGACCACAGAAATATTCAGCTCGGAAGAACCTTGCGCTATCACGACGACGTTAATGCCATTCTTGCCAAGCATTTGGAACATACTCCCTGCAATGCCCGGCTGATTGCGAAGGCGCTCGCCGACGACCGCGATAACTGAAAGCCCTGTTCGCACTTCAACCCTGTCTATAAGATTCGCCGCACGCTCCAGAGCAAACTCCTCTTCTATGGCGAGCTTGGCGTGCCCTGCATCCTTTGGTGCAACGGCGATAGTTATTGAATTTTGAGATGAGGCTTGCGTAATAAGTACCACGTTCACTTTCTCGCGTGCTAAGGCGCTGAACAATCTGCCAACAGCTCCTCGCGCAGAGACCATGCCACCTCCCTCCACTTCGAGAATCGCTATGTCGCTTATAGAGGTAATGCCGGTCGCGAGCGCTTCACTTCGTAAGCTACTGCTTCCGATTACTGTACCCGGCGCTTCCGGAGCGAACGTATTCTTAATGAGAATAGGAATGTGCCTAAGTTCGGCTGGACGCATAGTTGGCGGATGTATTACTTTCGCGCCGAAGTACGACATCTCGGCCGCTTCACTGTAGGAAAGTTTTCGGACAGGTAGTGCGTCCTTTACTTTCCGTGGATCTGCCGTCATGACCCCTGGTACGTCTGTCCATATTTCAATAGCCCTCACTCCTAAAGCGGCGCCTACGATAGAAGCAGTGTAATCGCTTCCGCCGCGACCCAAGGTCGTCGTTTTTCCTTCGGGGCTCGTCGCGATGAACCCTGTCACTATCTGCATTTTTGGATTCGCTTTGAAATGTTTGCGAATAACTTTGTCCGTCGTCTTGAAATCGACAGCAGCGTGCCCGAAACTACTATCGGTAGTGATAAGCGTGCGCGCGTTCACATATTCACACTTGATACCACGTGAGCGAAGTGCATCACATAGAATATGTGCAGAAAGACGCTCACCATAACTCATGATGTAATCGAGAGCACCCGGCGATATCTCACGCACGAGAAACACTCCGCGTGCAACACGTTCCAATGCATCAAAAAGAACGCCAATGTGCTGAAGTGCTATTTCCTGCTCCTTCCTCCCGACAAGTGATTGTGCGGTCTTCACATGTCTATCTTCAAGAGCGCGCAATATTTTCTTATATGAATCGTCCTTGGCGGCTGCACGTTTACCTATCTCGATAATCTGATCTGTGACGCCGCTCATGGCTGAGACGATCACGGCGACTATTCGTCCATCCTGCTGGGGATTCTTGATTATCGAAATGACCTTGCGGAGAGACTCGACGGAACCCATCGACGTGCCCCCAAACTTTAATACCTTCGCCCTTTTCATCCCGTTAGAAGTAGGGCGCGGAAGTACAGTGTACTTGGCACCCTACTCGATTAGGGCTTGTAATGCCGACCAAGGTTGAGGATCTATTTAGACGTCGTCCACTGCTTCTAATGGGATTCATTGGGGAAAAATACAACGATATGCTCCAGTAGTCAAACCCTATCTGACGTTGATATACACACTACGCCACCCTGGAGAGATGCCCATCAATTGCCTATCTACTACAATCGACTACTTATACGACGCTCCTAAGTGCACGGAAGTGCGACACAGGCTACACTAAATGTACGAATTATGGAGCTCATTTTCCATGGAGCGGTGTTTTTGGGTTGTGCATTGATACTCTATGTCTCCGGCGAATGGGTTGTGCACGGACTTATGCGACTTTCGCGAGTACTCCATGTGCGAGAGTTCGTCGTCGCATTCTTCGTAATGGCAACGGCCGCATCTCTCCCAAACCTCTTCGTAGGAATCACATCAGCCATGGCAGGCATTCCAGAGCTTTCACTCGGTGACGTTTTCGGAAACAATCTCATCGCGATGACGCTTGCGGTATCAGCGGGTGTTTTTTTCACGCGGCGCCACTCGATCGCAGTGCACAGCGAGACAGTGCGCACTTCTATGCTCTTCATGGCAGTATCGGCTGTCTTCCCTGTTCTATTACTCACTGACGGACAGTTAGGGCGGGTCGATGGAGTACTCCTTATCGGTCTCTTCCTGTTCTACGTCCGATGGCTTCTTTCTCAGCACGAACGATTCAGCAAAAAATACAACGGCCTACACATGCACTCACAAAAAGAATTCCTAAAGCATGCGCGTCTTGCGGTTAAAGACACGGCCAAAGTCGCCGCCGGTGTAAGTCTTCTCGTCATCGCAGCGTACGGTATCGTTTCTTCTGCATCATTTTTCGCAGCATATTTCGAGTTGCCACTGCTCCTAATCGGACTTCTCATTGTGGGGCTCGGAAACGCGCTGCCCGAAGTATATTTCTCAATCGCCTCGGCGGGGCGCGGCGACACGGCACTCATCATGGGTAATCTTGTCGGAGCCGTCATCGTGCCTGCCACACTAATTCTCGGCATCGTGGCACTCATCTCTCCAATCTATGTCGACGGACTCGAATTCCTCACAGGAAGCCGCGTGTTTCTCTTAGCCTCCGCCGCGCTTTTTTTCTTATTCGCAACGACGAGACGTAGAATTGGCCCGTTTGAGGCCGGTCTTCTCACACTCCTTTACATCGCATTCGTCGTGTGGACCGTACTAGCTGCGTCATAAGCCATAAATTATGTATACTTACCAGGCTTCATGAATGTATCTTTTAGCAGAGGGCAACGGTTATTCTTTTTTGGCCTTCTTGCCGTTGTGACGATTTTCTTCTTGTGGATGGTGCGGGGCTTTCTCTTTCCTATTTTCTGGGCAGTTGTATTCGCGCTTCTGCTATACCCAGCCTACCAAAGGCTTCGAGAGTACATCAAGAACGACACGCTCGCCGCAGCTCTAGTCATGCTAGGGGCGTTTCTTCTCGTCGTTATTCCCATATCCTGGTTGGGGACTCGAATCGCACAAGAAGCGTTCCAACTCTATCGACTATTTTCTGGAAGCAACGCTCTTGCGTCAATCACTTTACCTGCGCAAATTGTAGATTCTCTCTCCATTGTCGGCATCAACATAGCAGAGCTACAGATGAACATTGCCTCGTGGGCACAAACCGCGAGCACATGGGTGTTCTCTGAAGCACTCACCTTGAGTTCCGCTACGTTTAACGCTGTCCTAAAGACACTTCTTA
>CAYPGH010000052.1:0-4453 GCA_964410475.1 uncultured Candidatus Saccharibacteria bacterium | reverse complement strand
AATATAAAGAGACCCGTAAATAAAACGGCGATGAGCTTCGCGAGAGGGTGTCTGAAAAGCATCCGCACAACAAAAGGCACCTTCATATCTGCTACAGAGGATGAGTCTAGTATTTTCTGCATATCTTCGCGATTAATCCCACTCTACATTCTCCTTTGAGATTAAGCTACTATTTTAAAATCACGAAAACCTTTGCCCATGACGTACTCTACCGACAAAGGAATAATATCACCTCTTTTCACTTGCCGAGGAGGTATGGGGATAATGATGGGCATATTCATGTCAGTCGTTGCATGACACACTTTGCCCGATAAGTAAATATCAGTACTTAATTTAATACCATTGAGAATCCCTGATTGAGTGACTTTCAATCGCACGTTGGCGGAAAATTGTCGCGACATTAATTTTTGCAAGTCAATATCAGCGTAACAGTAATCTTTACTCATCACTTTTTTTATTCTCGGCAAGACGCCATCATTTCTTGCTTGAATTATCGAAGGTAAATTAAATCCATAAAAATCGAAATTATACTGAAGCGCAGTCATGAAAAACGTAACTCTCTCGGGCAGAATTATCGTATTTGCTCTGATAACACTGTTCTTCTTCAGATCAATGATCGCGCCCGCTTGTTGTTCTGCTATGAACCCTGTATCTAACATTTCCATCACCAGCACATCAGCGTGAACTCCTGCTGGTAATCTGAACTCTCTCACATCAGTATTTACGACCTCAATCGTATTGTGAAAATTATTCGCTCGTATATTCTGTACCGCAACGCGCGCAATTTCAGGATCCCATTCGACCGCGTACACTTTTTTGGCACCCGCTTTTGCCGCAAGAAGCGCGATGATACCCGTTCCAGTACCAGCGTCGACGACAATATCACCGACTTTAACTGATTTTTTAATTGCACGAGCAAATGTTTGTACTCTTTTTTCATCAAAAAGACACTCGTCTATCAAAAGTAGATTGCTAAGCGCAGAATCCATATCGCATTTATATATTGAGTCAAAAAGAGTTCATTTTCTGTCACAACACCCGAGTTGTTCATTCTATAATGCGATGTGAGAAAAGGAAGCCCGCCGTCTGCACAGTTTATGCAAGCGGCGGGTCTAAGGCTCAAGAAGCACGTTTCGTCGGGTCACTTCGTTGCATGCTTCAGACCACCATAGTATGCGACGAGAGGAGTGAGAATGAAGTAGTTGGCAACGAGGTAGTACACCCCGAACACCAACGACGTCCAACTCTCTCCACCGAATGCTGTCAGAATGCTCAGCGAAATGACATTAAAGACCGCGCTCGCGACTGTGAGCTTCCACGGGAAGAGCGGTTCATTCCATGGACAAACTCTAACCGACTTTAATGTGGGCCATGCGCCGGCGAAATCTATAGCCAGCGCAGACCAAAAGGCAACCCATGGCGCGTCAAACTGATACCAGAGTGATACACCAAAAATTGCCAGCGCGAAGCATGCCGCTTCGCGAACCCCTAGATGCGCTCTACCCTTGCCGACGAAGGTGGCAAGAAGAGCGATCAGGGTTGTGGTCACCGCAATGACCACAAAAAAGCCGATCCTGGGTGGGATTTCGCTGAAGGCCCAATTTTTGTGCCGCTCCCATCCGACCCACTCGACACGGACCAAAATCCATGCCCCGATGGTCCAAATGATCCATGTCACGGGGTTAGGATCTTTCCCCCTCCATATTGCATGAGCGTAGGTGCATTCGCTCCAGAACAGAAGCACCCATGCCATCGCCGCTGTACCTACAGCGGAGTACAAAAAGAGCTGTAGGTCCATGACGACCTCCTGTTTGCTGGTTGACTATCACAATTAAAACACACCTACGCACAAAGCGCAAGTACTATCAACGCTCTCTTATTGGAGAGCGGGAGATTTCCCCGAAGCTCTGCTTGGGAGAATGGCGGGACTTGTTTTATTTTTTATGCAAGATTGTGCTTCGGATATTTCTTCCCTCTCTTGACGAAGTTGAGCTCAACGTCCTCTAGTTTAAACTTTTTCTTGAAGAAATTAGCTATGAAATTCGGGTCGAGTCCAGTTTTACAGGTGTAGACGTCCGCACTTATAAAACGTCGCCGGGGAAACGTGTGGATGCTGATGTGACTTTCCGCGATCATGGTGAACGCGCTCCATCCGCCGGGATCTTTCATGTGATTGTCGGGTGCATGTTCTATCTGCGGCTTTCCCAACTGATACATTTTCATCAATTCGCACATTTCGCCGAGGCACGAGAAAATGAGCTTCTTATCATCCAATAACTCGGGGCTTCCCCCGTATCCGTCTATCATTACGTGTTCTCCAAAATTCATATCTGATCAGTATACATCAAAAAATAGTAAACCAATGCATTCCGACACCGCAATCACGTTAACCCTGCGGGTCGGGAATGCCCCCTGCGCACCTGCTTGCGCCGGAGGTTCGGCAGGCAGGTAAGCGCAGGGCGTTATTGGTTTCGAACTCCTCGGCTCGGAAATACGAAAGCTCTCTTTCGTATTTCTCTCGCTCTACGTCGCTCGTAAATTGCTTCATCGCCAAGCTACCGTGGGATTTTGAACTACGCTGGAATGAGTGCATGACCCTGAATACCCATCCTTTTCTGCTTTTGAAGCAGTGCTTATGATCTATCTTGATTGGGAAAGATTATCCTCGCACAAAAGCGAGTGTCGCATAGCTTCCGATGAGCCACCAGAAGGCAGGAGTACTGCATGCGTCGAGCTTCTTCTACCTGCGTGCCTTTATCGCTTTCTCTAACGTCCGGTCGAATGTAAGAACGTGATATTTTCGCGCGAGTACGACAAGTGCACAGTCGGCAAACGAGAGTTTTTCGCGAGTGGAAAGAAATTCCTGTGCCGATGCGATGAAGAATTCTGGTTTCGAGAACAGGAGACGAAAATCGCGGTTCGATCCCATCTCTCGCATGAAGTCATCGGCAAGATGCTTACTTGCTTTTTGAACAAGGACCGCGCAGGTTTCCGCGACAACATACTCCGGTACAACTATCGGTTTCTCTGCCTTCCGAATATCCGCGACACCTCGTTCGTGCTGCGAATCGTTGGCATTGATCGCCGCAATGAGCACGCTTGAATCAACGACGGTCTGCATAGGCGATCTCGTCTACACGTGTCGACAGGTCCGCATCTCCTCTAAACTTCAAAGCAAGGAAATCGTCAATTGTCCGAGTCTTTGTCTCTAGCACCTCCACCGGTTCGATCCGAAAGACCGGTCGCGAATCACGAACGACGGTGAAAGATTTGCCTTTAACCGCCGCGTCAGCGACGCGCTTGAGATTCCGATGCAATTCCTTAATTCCAATGATGGAGTCAGCCATAGTAATAGAATGGTTAGCTTATAATATATGCTGTAGTATAACCACTCTGGAAATTCACGCAAGCGGTATGCACCACCATAATGAGCCCGACGCGCTACTTGTGCGCCTCACCCATGCGACGTCGTGAATCAATGGATTTTCCATTGGCGGTATTATATCCCCAGAATAGAGGTGGGGGTTAGCTGCGGGCGAAGGCAAGAGTCGCGTAGCTTCCGATGAGCCACCAGAAGGCGTGCTGTCCGCCGAACACGGCCCCGATCAATTGGCAAATAAGGTGTCAGGAGTAAAGCCCCGGACGGTATCTTCGTGAAATTAGTGTCCAAAAAGCGCTATTTTCCAGTGTGTGTTTTGATACAATGATAGCCATGGGTATTTATGTGCTTAAGGAAGCAATTTCGCGCGCCCGATTGCAAGAGATCGCCAAAGAACGTTTCGGCGATCTGGTAAAAGGAGTTGTCGACACGGAACAGCGCATCCTCGCAGTTGGGGCGGAGTTGCATGTGGACGCGGCAGTGGAACTGCAGGAGAAAGAAAACTCCAAGAGCGAGCAATTATGGGGCATCAACCTCTATCCTGCGGAAACAGGCGAGGCGTTCATTGAATTCGACTCGATGATCAACTTAAAACCGGCGCTCGGAAACAGGACGCGTGAGGTGGATGATGCAGTAACTCGGGAACGTATCAAGGCAATAGTGCGCAATATAGTGGAGGATTCCGGTTTATGACCTATCAACACGCAGAACTTGCCGCAGGCCGTTGGCACAAAATGAGCATTGCGGAGCAACTGGGCAACATTGGAAGTGAGGTGTCGCGCGCGCGCAGGGCAGAGGGAAAGCAGGAAGAGCGTTTTAAAGCCGCGACAGATCGCGCACTTGAGCTTTTCGACCTTACGCTCTCCGACGTGCGCTGGCGCGGGCGCCTGCTCGAGATCGGCCGCGCCCGCGAACTTTTTTGTGATGCGCTCGAAGGAGGCAAGGAATACGGCACCACATTTGCGAGTCTTGAGCCATACTTCGACCGCTTCGCGCTGTTCGCGCAAGCCCACAAGGGGCAATAAACTACCGCGCAGCCAAGCTGTCGCGGTATTTTATTTTGAGAACCACTCG
>CAYPGH010000051.1:0-4484 GCA_964410475.1 uncultured Candidatus Saccharibacteria bacterium | reverse complement strand
CGATTGTTGTCAAAATCGGGTATCTCTATCCTTCTTAACTTCAAGGCGTCGAATAGTCTACTGGCATAATCATCTTGTTCCACCCCTTCGCGAGCAGAGATGACGTCCTTAGAAAAGCGACTAACCTCATCGCGCACTCTTTCATCTTTTAGTAATCCGTTCGCTTGAGCTGTGTATGAGTGCTCCAACTGTTCCATTGACTCGCCTTCGCGACGACGTCTCTCTTGGCGCAAAATTACGTCCTCAGGTGTCCCCCCGGGGATCCCTTGCATTTCCTTACTCTGCTCAAAACCCATATGAAAAGTGTATCACTCTATTATACCTGACAAAGAGTGCGGCTTACCTTCTGCGATAGACGCGTGCGTGATGCGGATGAACTGCGCCTTCTTGTTGAATTCCGGAATAGTCTTAGCACCGGCATAACCCATGCCGACCTGAAGACCGGACGCAAGCGTTGCCACCAGTTCCGATACTGGCCCTTTGTATGGCACCAAGGCCTCCACTCCTTCCGGCACAGCTTTCCGCCCATGAGTGAAGTAACGCTCCTGCCCCGCGGCGCTTTGTATCACAGCCGCAGAACCCATGCCACGATACTCTTTGAATTTCTTACTGTCTTTTTCTACCATCTTTCCCGGTGTCTCGTCTGAACCTGCAAAAATATTTCCTATCATCACAGCGGACGCTCCTGCCGCAAGAGCCTTTGCGATGTCGCCCGATGTACGAATCCCCCCGTCAGCAATGACAGGAACTTTTTTCTTCGATGCAACCGATACAACGTCGATAATTGCCGAGAGCTGGGGTACACCGACGCCCGAAATGATGCGCGTTGTGCAAATACTTCCGGGACCGACGCCGACCTTGACGGCGTCGGCGAACGTGCAGGCCGCCTTCGCCGCTTCGGCCGTTGCGATGTTGCCGAATATCATTTTTGCATGCTTGAGACTTTTCTTTATTTTCCGAGCGCTTTCAACAACATTTAAATTGTGTCCGTGTGCACAGTCGATGACGATGACATCGCAGTTTGCCTTGTCGAGCGCAGTAGCTCTCTCTGCAGCAAAAGGACCGCATGCAGCCGCCACAGGAACACCTGCTTTCTTTGCCTCACTTACCATCGCTACCTGATCGGAAATAGAACAATTGCGATGAATAACACCCAAACCTCCGAGCTTGCCGAGAGCAATCGCCATGCGCGCTTCCGTCACGCGATCCATCGCGGCGGAGAGAAATGGGACAGAGAGCTCTATCCCGGCTATGTTAATTTTGAGAGACGCTTCCGACGGCTCCATCCTGCTTGCGGAAGGCACGATGAGTACGTCATCGAAAGTGAATCCCTCCTTGATGATTTTTACACCCATGCTTGATTCTACCTTTCCCGTGCATTTCCGCAACTCTCTCTCTACCGAGTTCAATATAGAAGTGCACATATATAGCACTTGTTTATAAGTCCCGGTCGAGACTTATAAACAAGCGGAGCCTTCCCGACGCCTTATATCTATCCATCACCAATTTGCAAATGATAGATAATGATAGCCGTGGATTTTGAGAGCAGGCCAGTCCTCCAAACTTAAAGAGAGAGGCACTAGCCCTTTCGGAGTGTCTCGCACAAGCATTTTCCCAATTCAAGTGAGTGAACATTGCCTCTGCGGATACTCCACAGCCGCGTAGCATGGTCCGAAGCTTCTGATTCGGTGCGCGGCGAGGATTGAGAACCGCTCTCGCAGGAGAGCGGTTCGTGCTCCGCAGAGGCAATGTTAACGAACGCCCCCCCTATTGCACCTTAAACATAACGCCTGCGACAGTGCCGTCGCTGTGTGTAATGAGACTTTCTTTCTTGAGATCAAACTCCCGGTCGCCATCATCATGATAGAGCAACACCTGGTATCTCTGACCCGATTCTGTGGCACGCAAAAGTTCAACTACTATGTTCTCATGCGTTCCTGCATCAAGACGAGCAGCACCCAGAGTCCATCCCCTGTCATCCCTAACAGCAATCCAGCCCATCTCCGTAAGAGTGACAGAGGATATGGTGACGGAATTACCTGCAGACTGGCTCGCAACCGAAATCGTTTCTCCGTCCGAAGTCGTGGTCGAGGGAGGAGCGATAGTTTCTGTCGAAACGTCGGCTGCGTCCATGTTCGTGTCTTCTGCAACATTTCCACCAGTAGCATCATCCACGGCCGAGTCTCGCGTCAAAAGCCACCAGCCGCCAGCAACAAGAACGACAACAACAATGCCGATAAAAATAAGGTTGCTTGTACTCGTCTTGTCATTGTCCATACGGATGAAATAGGTAAATCAGATAATGCCTTCAGTCTAGAACATGGGTATTTGGAGTCAAGCCCGCACACTAAGGCTGGTTTGGTGTTTTATTGCCCATACAGCGTTAGATAACAAAAGAATTATTTTCAGTAAACAACAGCGAGTATCAGCGAATATCGGGAAGAACACCCGCAATGAAACCAGTCTTAGTGTGCGGGTAAGGGTTGGGCTCAAGAAATCATGAAAACACATTGATAACAAGCCGCAAGGCCAGTGTGCGGGTAAGGTTATCGTTTTACCGCTCCGCGCGGAGAACATTCCATACCTCTGCGATAGAAACTGCACCTTCACGAAGAATTACTGGTCCGGCAGAATGCACATCCACGACAGTAGAAGGAAGGCTATCTAACAATTCTCCGGCATCTATAACAAGATCTATTCCAGAAGCGGCATCTTCTAGTTGTGTCAAAATACCTCCAACCGAACGTTCCGATTTTTCGCCGCTTCTGTTGGCGCTCGTCCCCGTATAGGGCTTACCGAATGTATGAGCAAGTTCGAGAGCAAATGGATTGTCAGACACACGTGCTCCAAATGTATCAATGGCGCTTCCTATACCAGTATCGATGCCTTCTTTCTTCTCAAAAATAAGTGTCAACGAGCCTGGCCAAAACACGCGCGCAAGCATGCGTGCTTCATCATTCATGACGACATAGTTCTCCGCCGTCTCGATGTCAGCAAGAATGGCGTGTATAGGCTTCCCTTCGTCACGCCCCTTTATTCTCTTCACTTTTGCGACCGCCTCATCCGAGAGCGCGTCGGCACCAAGCCCGTACAACGTGTCGGTCGGATAGAGAATAACGCCGCCCGCGCGAAGAGTCGCCGCGGCTCGCAGTGCGGCGGCCTTCACTCCGACATCCGCAAGTCGAACAATTTCCATTATTGAATAGTACGGGAAAACAAGCTATTCTGCGAGACGTCGCGCGGTTACCTGCCTGCCTGACGGCATGCAGAGCTCCGGCGGATGATGCTGTTTGCTGGCGTTGAGCGAGAATAGAAATTAGAGTGATAAGAGAAAGCGCGGTTAGCTCAGTGGTAGAGCGACCCCTTGACGTGGGGTAGGCCGAGGGTTCGATTCCTTCACCGCGCACTTGAGACGGCGTCAAAAGAATTCTGTACTCTCACATATGCACTCGAAAGACATGAACTAATAGTGTCGGTTCCGCCACAAGATGCGACACACTTCTCGACATGAAAATACTTGGAATAGAAACATCGTGTGACGAAACTGCTGTTTGCCTTATCGAGACAGAGGGTAATCTCGGAGCGGATTTCACATTCCGGGTCTTGGGAAATGGGATCGCTTCTCAAGCGGCAGCACACGCGGAATACGGTGGTGTCTTCCCCAATCTAGCGAAACGCGAGCATGCCCGAAACATTGTTCCGATGCTTGAACAGGCATTGACGCAAAGGGTTGAAATTAAAGATTCAAAGGCAAAATACAAAGAACCGTCCTCTGTACTACATAGGGCGGCCCTATTGGAAATCGAAAAAGAATTGTCACGCGAGCCTGAATTGTTGAAACAACTTATCTCGTTCCTCAAAACGCATACTAGGCCCGATATAGATGCAATAGCCGTTACGGTAGGGCCCGGCCTGGAACCGGCATTGTGGGTAGGAGTAAATTTTGCACGCGCCCTTTCCCTCGCATGGAATCTGCCAATTGTTGCGGCAAATCACATGGAAGGGCACGTTGTGATATCAATGACCGAATTTTTGGATTCCCATAATCTATCCGGTCGGATAGATTATGGGAATGAGAAAAGATACATCGAAGGAAACATCGTGAAATTCGAATTTCCTGCTGTTACATTGCTCATTTCAGGTGGTCATACGGAATTGATATTGATGAAAGAGTGGATGCAATACGAATATCTCGGGCGGACACGCGACGACGCGGTCGGCGAGGCATTCGACAAAGTGGCGCGGATGCTCGGGCTTCCCTATCCAGGTGGACCGCACATTTCGCGCCTTGCGGAAGACGCGCGGCAGAATAACCTCCCCCGAACAATCACTCTGCCGCGCCCCATGCTGAAAGAAGATACGTACGATTTCTCGTTCTCCGGGTTAAAAACCGCTGTACTCCGATTTACCGAGCAACAGCAAACTCTTTCTGAAGAACTCAAAAAGCAAATCGCGCGAGAATTTGAAGATGCGGTTACCGAAGT
>CAYPGH010000050.1:0-4500 GCA_964410475.1 uncultured Candidatus Saccharibacteria bacterium | reverse complement strand
ATAATTATGGAAAAACCGAAAGTAACACCGAAGGATTTCTTTATTTGGGCGGGGGCGATGGTGGCGCTCTATGGAAGCATTTTTTCTTTTCTCACGCTTCTTTTCCAGTACATTAACTATGCATATCCTGATCCCTTGTCGTATTACTACGTAGAACCATTCTCCGGTAGCATGCGATTTGCGATGGCATCGCTCATTGTTTTGGTTCCGGTAACCATTGTGCTGATGCGATTTATTCGCAATGACATCGCGCGCGACGCGATGAAAAGTGAATTATGGGTGCGTCGTTGGGCGTTGGTGCTTACAGTATTCATCGCGGGAGCAACGGTCGTGGGAGATCTCATTGCCCTCGTCAACGGATTTCTCGGCGGGGATTTGACGACACCGTTCGCTCTCAAAGTGCTTGTCGTTCTCTTTGTAGCGGGCGGAGTATTTCTGCACTTTCTTGCCGATTTGCGCGGGTATTGGAACATGAATCCGGCGCGCGCGAAGATGGTTGGATTTGCGGTAGGCGTACTTGTTCTCGCGGCAATAATTTCCGGCTTCTTCATCATGGGCACGCCCGGCGAGATACGGCTAGTTCGTTTTGACAGTCAAAAAGTGAATGACCTGCAGAATATTCAGTGGCAAGTGGTAAATTACTGGCAACAGAAAGAGCGGTTGCCGCAGAATCTTGAAGAAACTAAAGATCCGCTAAGTGGTGCGACTATACCGATGGATCCTCAAAGCGGCTCGGATTACGTATATCGCATAACTAAAGCGCCATACTCATTCGAGCTATGTGCGGAATTCAATACCGAAAGCAGTGGAAACGCAGCTCAATTGGAAAGAATGCCGACGCCAGCATACCTCAGTGGGGTAGAGAATGAGAATTGGCAACACGGCACGGGCCAAACTTGCTTCGAGCGCACAATAGACCCTGAACGATATCCGCCTTTCGAGAAAGGTCCGATAAAGCGTTAATCATCGCTCTGGTTGAGGCGATATCGCTGGATAGCGAGAGTTAACCACAGTGCTGTAAGTATCGCGGACATCACGCCTGAAAACCAGAATTTGAGCGAGAAGTACACCAGCGCGAAGATGAACATACATAAGGTAGTTATGATGGACGTTGATAACGTCGGTTTAAAGGTCGGGTGAAAAACAGTGGGGAACAGAGAGAGCGCGAGCACTACCTGAATGCCTGAAATGACCCAATCCTGCCACATATGCGTGATTATACCCCTCCCTCGCTCGGTATGATACTCTATTCCAATGAAGAAGTACGACCATAAGAGAATTGAAGGCAAGTGGCATAAGGAATGGGAAAAGAAGAAGCTCTATAAAATCTCCGACAAAATTCGAGGTAAAAAGAACTTTTATCTCCTCGTCGAGTTTCCATACCCCTCGGGCAATCTTCATGTGGGGCATTGGTACGCTTTTTCAGTGCCGGACATTCTCGCGCGCACGCTTCGCATGCAGGGGAAAAACGTGCTGTTTCCGATTGGATTTGATGCGTTCGGACTTCCGGCTGAGAATGCGGCCATCAAGAACAAGCTGAATCCGCGAAAATGGACTTACGGGAACATCGATTTCATGCGCAAGCAAATGCGCTCGATGGGGACGTCGTTCGATTGGTCTCGCGAGGTTGTTACTTATGACCCTTCTTATTACAAATGGACTCAGTGGCAATTCCTGCAATTTTTCAAGAAAGGGTTGGCGTATCGAAAGGAGACGGCGGCCAATTGGTGCCCCTCGTGCAAGACAGTACTTGCCAACGAGCAGGTGGAAAACGGACATTGCGAGCGATGCAAAACAGAAGTCGTACAGAAGAACATGCTTCAGTGGAATTTGAAGATAACTGATTATGCCGACCGTCTGCATGACGACTTGGCGCCGCTCGACTGGCCGGAGCCCATCAAAGATGCCCAACGCGCGTGGATAGGCCGCTCCGAGGGAGCAGAAATCAGTTTTCAGCTTTCAGGTGCCAGTTTTCAGGACGAATCCATTAAGGTATTTACGACGCGTGCTGACACGCTGTATGGAGTGACATATTTGGTGTTGGCGCCGGAGCACCCACTTTTAGATCAGCTTCGAGCTTCGAGCTTCGAGCTTTTAGGAAATGCAGAAGAAGTTAAACACTACATTGAAAGCGCGAGAAAGAAAACAGAGCTTGAACGGCAGGAGAACAAAGAGAAAACCGGAGTGGAGCTAAAGGGAGTGAAAGCAGTCAATCCGGCAACAAAAGAAGAGATTCCGGTATGGATTGCCGATTACGTACTCGCGGGCTATGGCACGGGCGCCATCATGGCGGTCCCTGCACACGACGAACGTGATTTCGAGTTCGCGACGAAATTTGACTTACCAATTGTAGAGGTAGTTGAATCGTTAGACATACGTACAAGTGAAATGGATACGTACACAGGGGAGGGGATACTCGTTAATTCCGGAGAATTTTCTGGTGTAGAAACTGCCGAGGCACGAAAATCTATCACTAAGAAATTCGGTGCACCAAAAAAAACATACAAGATGCGCGATTGGGTCGTCTCACGTCAACGCTATTGGGGCGTTCCTATTCCTATAGTCCATTGTCCGAAGTGCGGCGAGGTCGCAGTGCCTGATAAGGATTTGCCCGTCAAATTGCCGGAAGTAAAAGATTATTTGCCGGATGGCCGGGGCAAATCTCCGCTAGCGAAAGCAAAAAAATGGATTACCGTGAAGTGCCCGAAATGCAAAGGTAAAGCCGAGCGCGAGACAGACACTCTGGACACCTTTGTGGATTCATCGTGGTACTTCCTTCGATATACGGATCCAAAAAATAAATCTAAGTTCGCAGATGCGAAAAAACTTGCAAGCTGGATGCCTGTAGATCTTTATTCCGGAGGAGCAGAACACACGACGATGCACGTTCTTTACAGCCGTTTTTGGCAAAAGGCGCTTTTCGATATGCGGCTCGTAAAAGACAAAGAGCCATACACTCGCAGGATGAACAGATCGCTCATTATGGGGCCAGACGGACAGAAGATGAGTAAATCACGAGGAAACGTCGTTGATCCTGATGCGGTCGTAGAGCGTCTTGGCGCGGACACAGTGCGTATGTACTTAGCGTTTATTGGACCCTACACGCAGGTTTCCAACTACCCGTGGAATCCCAACGGTGTTGTCGGCATTAGGCGCTTTCTGGAGCGAATTTGGCGACTCTCAAGCAAAGTCTCCACGACTAGGACGTCCGACGTTCTAGTTGAACGACTCCTTCACCAAACGATAAAGAAAGTGGGGGAGGATGTGCTGGCGCAGAAATTCAATACCGCCATCAGTCAACTGATGGTATTTTTAAATGCGCTTGAGAAATCGGAAGGTATCGGGCGCGAACAGTGGAAAACATTTCTGTGTCTCTTGGCGCCCTTTGCCCCGCATATTTCAGAAGAACTTTGGGTTGAGCTTGGCAATAAGAGATCTATACATCTCGAAAAATGGCCCACATACACAGATGCGCTTCTAAAAGAAGATACGATAACGATTGCGGTGCAGATAAACGGAAAGACACGCGGTGAAACGCGCGTACCTGCCGACGCCGGTAAAGATGCCGCCCTGCACGCGGCTCAAGAAGCCGTCGCGGAGCGTCTCAAAGGAAAACAGATTACACGCACGATCTTTGTGCCAGAGCGATTGGTCAATTTCGTCATCTCAGAATAGGTAACGTCGGATTTCGTAATTTCGAAATAAGTAACGCAGTACAAAATACCACTTGTTTATCTGTCCCGATCGGGACAGATAAACAAGTGGTTGTTCTCATGCTATTTTCCAAATTTAAATATGCGCGTTCCTTCCGGTGAATCTTCGAGCGTATAGCCCATTGCTTCAACCTCGCTCCTGATTGTGTCAGCGACCTGCCAATCTTTGTTTTTTCGAGCTTCCTCGCGCTTTTGGATGCGCTCGCGAATACGCTTTGGCACGTCGTCAAGTAGGACTGGGGTTCCGAACAGTTTTGTGCAGAGATCAGCCGCCTTTTTATCTTCTGTAGCAAGTCCCAGTCCGAACACGAGATCCGCATTGATAATCGTCGCCTTTATGTCTGCGGGAGAGAGAGTGCGATCCCTGAACACCTCCCAGAGAATGCCCAGTGCTCCCGGAGTATCAAGGTCGTCATTGAATCGCTCGTGCATTTTTCGCTGATACGGTAGAGCGATGGTTCCCACGGCATCAACTGAATCGACAAATCGTCGGAGTTTTAAGAAACAGGTCTGCGCGGCTAAGAGAGCTTCCCATGTGAAGTTCGCTGGTGTGCGGTAATGCGCTCCGAGAAATAGATAGCGCGCGGAGAGGGGGTGGAATCCCTTCTCAACGATGTCCGCGAGATATACGGTATTTCCCTGTGATTTCGCAATTTTCTCTCCGTTTATCTGAAGGTGCGCGCGGTGGAGCCAAAAACGCGAAAATGGTTTTTTTCCAATAGCCGCTTCAGATTGCGCTATTTCATTGTTGTGGTGAACAGGGATGTGCTCTATACCACCTGTATGG
>CAYPGH010000049.1:3076-4646 GCA_964410475.1 uncultured Candidatus Saccharibacteria bacterium | reverse complement strand
CCCGTGTAGCTCGGTTTTTTTGCAGAGCGGACACGAAATTTAAACGATTGTTCGATTATCTCTGCAGGGACCCCCAGCTCGCGCGCCACTTTGGCAGTCCACTGCCCCTCTCCTGTGTGCCCAACCGAGCCCGAAATTTTCTTGAGATCCTCCCCATATTCCTCGAACGCATTCTTGAGCCAGCCGACTAGGCGAGACTCTATTACGCTTCCGGTGTTGTAAATGTCAGTAACACGCGTGAGATCGAGCTTATATTTTGATTTCTTTAGAATGGCAAACCCTTCACCGAGTGCTTGCATCATTCCGTACTCGATTCCATTGTGCACCATCTTTACAAAATGCCCCGCGCCTATACCGTCAAAAAACTGATAACCGTTCGGTCTTGCCAGACTCTTGAAAAGAGGCTCAAGCTTTTTGAACGTTTTTCTATCACCCCCTACCATGAGACATCCTCCACGGCGAGCACCACCGGGACCGCCAGAAAATCCAACATCTATGAACGTGATTCCAAGCTTTTTCAACTTCTTAGCGCGAATGGCGGCATCCTTATAAAACGAATTTCCGCTATCTATCACGATATCGCCTTTCGAAAGCCGTCTCGCAATTCCCTCCTTCCCAAAAAGAAGTTCATCCACTGGTTTTCCAGCAGGCACCATGAGGATTAAAACGCGCGGCGTTGGGAGATTTTCTACGAGCTCCATCGGTGAGGTGGAAGCTCGCATTCCTTTGCGCGCGAATTTTCTAATAGTGTCCGCGTGCCGCGCAAAGCCATGGACATACCACCCTTGTTCTAAGAGATGAAGGACCATGCCACCGCCCATCTTTCCCAGCCCTATAATTCCGATTTCTTTTTTCATGATATGTTCAATTCTTCTATAAATTCCGAATCCTCGCTCGGTTCTCGCGTGTCCGGCTCGTACATACTAAGCGGAACCCTGCCCTTGCGCCATGCCGCAACGATGGGATCGGTAAAGCGCCACATGGCGCGAATTTCATCTGTAGAGATGAAGAGTGTCCTGTCACTCAAGATACAATCAAGTAGAAGCTTCGCATACTCTTCGACATACGGTACGTGATCGCTTTGGTCGCGCATCATGTAGCGCAGTTCTCTACGCTCCGTCTCAAACGTGAAGCCGGGCTTTTTCGTCCAAAACTCGATGAGTATCTCCTCGCGCGGTTCCATGCGGAATATTACTTCATTTTTGTGATGCTCTCCTCCCTCCGGACACAGGCACGGCGATGGGTGCTTGAACGTCACGACGATCTCCTTCAGCGGCTCTCCGAGGCGTTTGCCGCTCTCCATGACAATAGGCACACCTTCCCACTTTGGATCATCAAGCCCCGCACGTATTTTGAAATATGTCTCGGTATCGGATTCGGACGCAACACCGGGGATCTCACGATATCCTTTATATTGTGCGCGAAATGTCGCCTTTTTCATATCTTTCGAAGGTATGATGCGCAATCTCTCAAGAATATCCGAACGCTTTTTCTGGATAGCGGTCGCTCTGTAAGCTTCGGGGTGTTCCATTGTCACGAGCGCCAGCATCTGGAGAAGATGATTCTGTCC
>CAYPGH010000049.1:0-2976 GCA_964410475.1 uncultured Candidatus Saccharibacteria bacterium | reverse complement strand
GGTAATTTCGAACCAACTCGCTTTTCAATTATGCTCCGAACGTACTCTCTAAACTCTTTGTCGCTCCAATCACGCCTTGAAAAACCCATGATGCAGAAACGCTCGGACAGTCTTCCTCGCGTGTACAAGTAGTAGAGCGCAGGGATAACTTTCCTATGCATCAAATCTCCCGTTGCTCCGAACGCTACAAAAATGGTCGGGATGTTCTTCGGTAAAGCGGGAGACATGTATGCACATTATACCCTTGAAATAAGTACGCATGATGGTGAGACCTCTTGCTCCAATGGTTATCCAAGACAGTGCTCTGGCGTTCAAAATGTAAAAAAGGAGACGCCGTAGCGCGCCTCCTTAAGTTCTTCGAATCATGCGAACGGTTCGATCCACCGACCGTCTTGCATGAGTTGGGCCAGCCGTCTTCCTCCGGCGTCGAGCGCGAACACGGATGTTGTCTCGTCCGAAATCATCATGTCATGATGAACGTCGGACTTGTTGCACCCGAGCGCAGCGAGTTCCTCGTCGGAAGCTCTGTGGCCTCCTTCGAGAGCGGCGGCGTACGCTACTCCAACAGCGGCATGACACCGCTTGTTCTCATCGAGCAGAGTGCAAAAATGCGAATCCTCGTAGCTCGACAGAGGCGCATCTAGGCCGACGAGAGCAATTTCGCCCAGCTGCGCGGCACCAATATCGTGCCCAATCAGTGCCCGGAACGCATCCGTTCCTTGCACTGCCATAAAGTCGACAATGCGCCCTTTCGAAAACGACATTTCAAGTCCATCAACAATCGGGCCATCCAAGACCGAAGGCATGGTGATTCCCACATACCCTTCGGTCATCGACCAATCGGGGGTCGTGAAGATCTCAAAGCTCGGCCAATTCGGGCCGAACCAAGTGCCATCCTCGGCCTGTTTTCGACCGCCAAGCCATCGCGCCCTCGGAGAAAGCCCGACCTTGAGGTCGGCCCTACCACCGACGAAATGGAGCGTTTGGATTTGAAGATCGTTCAAGAGCGAGCAACGCCGATGAAGTGTGTCGCTGACGTCGATTGCGTAACCGATGCTGTCAGAACGATCTGCGCCGGTAATCGTAAAGAGAAACTCCCACAGATCATGGGTGCTCATGCCTAGCTTCTTCGCCCACGCGATCGTCGGCACGTCGAGAATACTCCAGGGCTGAAGCATCTTCATCCGACGAGTCGTCAGCGGCTCGTTGGCCTTGAACAAGGCCGAGTGCAAAGCCGAGGGAAGATTGGGTGCAACGTTGTCCATCACACCAAGCTCCCCGTTACCGTTGAGAGCGAGGCGCCCTCCGTCCCGATTCACGATCTCTTGCGCCCGCGTTCCAATCCATGCAGGAACATAGGTCTTGAGTTCCTCGGGAGCAGCATCGAACATCGCGCGGTCGAGTTCAGGATAGCGGTAGCACACATCGATCGTCTCGACCCCAAGCGCATAAGCGACGCGAGCCAAAATCGGAATGAAGTGGCCAAGGTCTTCCGTCTGGTAGCTTTCGACGTAGAGCGGACGGACTTTCTGATCGAATCCAAGCCCGTACGAAAGGCCCAGATTTGCATAGTTGATCAATTTATCATCAAAGGACAGTCCCATTGGATTTCCTCTCCTGTTGGGGTTGACTCGGATATTGATACCACGGCACCACACCAAAAGCTAGCGCATATTTAAATATCCTTGAAGGTTAATTCGGTAGCCAAGATACCGCCTTCTGTGGCGGCGCGGACAGTCTTGGTAGCGGAACACAACGTAAGACAATTAGCGGCGGTTAAAACCGATGTCCTAGAGTTTGAGGAATCCTTTTTTGAAGGCTAATTCCGCGTTCAGAATGCCGCCGCCTGCGGCGCCGCGTACTGTGTTGTGCGAAAGAGCGACGAATTTGAAATCGAAAATATTGTCCTCGCGCAAGCGACCGACCGTAACCGCCATTCCCTTGTCTGCATCGCGATCGCGTTTAGGTTGCGGTCGGTTCGGCTCGTCTCGATAAATAATCGGCTGTTTGGGCGCGAACGGAAGTTCGAGCTCCTGCGGCTCGCCGCGAAATATTTTCCAGATGTTGAGTATTTTTTGCATACTCGGCTTCTTTTTTCCGAATAGAACATTCACACATGCAAGATGCCCATCGGAGACCGGAACGCGATTGCAGTGTGCCGAGACGGAAAGTCCTTTTATCGGAACAAATTTGCCTCCCTTTAATTCGCCGAGTATCTTCAATGGCTCTGTCTCGGTTTTTTCTTCTTCACCCTGAATAAGAGGAATTATGTTATCTATCACATCAAGCGAGGCGACGCCGGGATAACCGGCGCCGGAAACCGCCTGCATAGTCGTTATGATGAGTTTCTCGACCTGGAAGCCCGCGGCAATGAGTGCGTGTATGGGTGTTAAGTAGCTCTGTAAAGAGCAGTTGGGCTTTACTACGATAAATCCTTTCTTCCAACCGTTCGCTTTTTGTTGATGTGGGATGACGTCCAGATGATGCGGGTTTATCTCTCCGATCAACATCGGGACATTCGGCGTGCCTCGGTGCGCGGAAGCATTTGAGAAAACCGGAATCCCTGATGCGGCGTATGCATTCTCGGTCGCCTTAATCGCTTCTTTGTCGGGCATTTCGAATGCCGAGAAAACCAATGCGCACGAACCCTCGGCACGCTTCACGTTTGCAACGTCGCCGACAACGAGCGACCCGACAGATGCGGGCATTTCTCCCTCGACGATCCATCCGCCCTTGAGCGCGTCGGAATATTTCTTGCCCGCCGAGCTCGGCGAAGCGGCAACGTACGCAACCTCGAACCATGGATGATTAGAAAGCAGTCGGATGTACTGCTGACCGACCATGCCCGTCGCCCCGAGAACTCCAACAGGGATTTTCTTATCCATACCGTATTTATACCTCAATTTTTGAACAAGTAGTACTGTTAATAAACTACCGCCCAGCCCTAGTTTTGCACTCGGTACTCGGTGACTCCGA
>CAYPGH010000048.1:0-4739 GCA_964410475.1 uncultured Candidatus Saccharibacteria bacterium | reverse complement strand
TTTGCGCGGGTAACCCCGGAGCACAAGCTCCGCATCGTCAACGCCTACAAGAAGCGCGGAGAGATAATCGCCATGACGGGCGACGGGGTCAACGATGCACCGCCGCTTGTGGCAGCCGATCTAGGCGTTGCTATGGGCAAAATAGGTACGGAGGTTGCTAAAGAGGCGGCAGACATCATCCTACTGGATGACAACTTCGGTAGCATCGTTTCGGCGGTGGAGGAGGGTCGGAGTATCTACAAGACTATAAAGAAAGTTATTTTATATCTGTTCTCCACCAGTCTCGGAGAAGTACTCGTGATAACCGGCGCATTGCTGCTCGGATATCCGCTGCCCATTCTCGCAGCACAGATTATCTGGCTCAACTTCGTCACTGACGGGTTTCTTGACGTTGCGCTCGCTATGGAACCGAAAGAGGGGGGGCTTCTCTCCGGCGCGTTTAAGAAACCGAATAAATATATTGTTGACGGGCTCATGGCGTGGCGTATGGTGTTTATGGCACTCCCGATGGCTCTTGGCACACTCTTCCTGTTCCAGGGATACTTTGAAAACGACCTCGCCAAGGCATGGACTATCTCTCTCACCACTCTTGCGGTATTCCAATGGTTCAACGCGTGGAACTGCCGCTCCGAGAGCAAGTCGATATTCCAAATGGATTTCTTCTCCAACAAGTTTCTGCTCGGCGCTACGACACTCGTGATATTTCTGCAGATACTCGCGGTATATACGCCTTTCCTGCAAAGCATCCTGCGCACCGTACCGCTCTCCCTCTCTGAATGGCTGATGATTATTCCGGTCGCGGCGTCAATAGTGGTGGTGGAAGAAGTTCGTAAGTTTTTCTATCGTAAAAGATTGGACCGTAACGCTTACGCGGCGGCTGATGTTCATGTCGCGCTACAATAACAGTATGCCTATCGTTATTCACAACCACTGGATCGACAAGTTAGCGGTACTAACCGGAGTGGTATCGGGTTTCGCGCTGTATCCTCAGATTTTCATAATCATCACGAGCGGGTCTCCCGAGAGCGTATCGCTTACGACCTATGCGATTATTCTTCTGAACAGCATTGTGTGGTTCACGTACTCCATCCATCGCGGTTTGATTTCACTCGCCATCCCGTCAATCCTTAATATATTTGCTTCTGCGGTGGTCATCGCCTGGTTTCTCGTCGTTTGAGTTGAATCTCCGATAGAGGTACTATCAACTGGATGAGACAAGTCCTTCTGGTTACGGGCGCGGCTGTTCTTGTGGTGAGCCTCGTTGTGGGGTTTTTTGCCATGAGCCAGGCGAACCAGGAAGAGCTTGAACTAACATCGCGTATGCAGTCGCGCAGCCAAGTCTTGGCTGACAGCCTTGCCGAAAGTATCGAGCCCGCATATAACACGCGCGCCACAAGCACGGTACAAAGAATCATTGACAGGTTTGTAAGCAGCGAGCGGCTGGCGGGACTCAGCGTTTTTGACAGCTCGGGTGTACTCGTCGCGGGCTCCTCCGACATGCCACTTCCCGCAGACGGGAAAATAATAACGACAGCGATGGATAGTGACGAGCCAGGAGGAGATTTTGTCCGCCGCAACGATGGAACCTACTACGTGCATACCATACCGCTCCACGAGGACAAGCGGGTCATCGGCGCACTCGTTCTTGCTCAGAATGCTACCTATATTGACGAAGGTATACGCAGTGTCTGGAAGGACAATATAATCCGATGGCTATTCCAGATCCTAGTTTTTGCCGCGACGATTTTCGTCCTCGTTCGATGGGTCTTTTTTCACTCAATCTCCAAAATGGTTGAGTCGTTGCAGGCGATCCGCAAAGGCAATTCCGAGAGTGACGCGACACCGAGCTCAAGTTTCTTCAAACCGCTTGCGGGAGAAATATCGAAAGTGACAAAGAGTTTGCGCCAGGCGCGGCAAGCGGCGAGCGAGGAGGCTCGTATGCGTCTCGAAAAGATCGATTCTCCGTGGACGGCCGAACGTCTCAGGGAATTTATAAAAGCGCATCTCAAAGACCGCCCAATATTTGTGCTCTCGAATCGCGAGCCGTATGTTCACACTAAGACGAAGGGCAAAATCGAATGGTCTGTTCCGGCAGGCGGAGTGGTAACGGCGCTGGAACCTGTTATGGAGGCATGCGGGGGTATGTGGATCGCGTACGGTAGCGGTAATGCGGATGCAGAGACTGCCGACGAGAACGGAAATATAATGGTTCCTCCAGACGAGCCGAGGTATACGTTGAAACGCGTGTCGCTCACGAAAAACGAGATTGAGGGGTACTATATCGGCTTCTCCAACGAAGCGATTTTGCCTCTTTGTCTCATGGCGCATACGCGCCCGCTCTTTCGTGTTGAGGACTGGATTGAGTACAAAAAGATCAATGCTAAGTTTGCGAAAATCCTGATCAACGAGATACGGGGAGTTGAGCGGCCGATAGTCCTCGTTCAGGATTATCATCTCGCGCTCGTTCCGGAGATAATAAAGAAGAAGCGGCCTGATGCGCTGGTCGCGATTTTTTGGCATATTCCCTGGCCGTCTGCGGCGCAATTCAACATATGTCCGTGGCGGAAAGAACTTTTGCAAGGAATGCTCGGAGCAGACCTCGTAGGGTTCCATACGCAGCAACACTGCAACAACTTCATAGAGACGGTCGGAAATGAAATTGAATCGCGCATCGATTACGAGCAGTTCTCTATATTTCGTAACGAACATAAGACGGCAATCAAGCCGTTCCCTATATCGATTGCATTTCCCGGTAACGCAGACGGACACGATGAGCCCAACCGGAAGACGCTCGATACTCTCGGTATCCACGGCGAACACCTGGTGTTGGGTGTGGATCGTCTTGATTATACAAAAGGGATACTCGAACGTTTCAAAGCGGTCGAGTTCTTGCTGGACACTCATCCTGAATACGTGAAAAAACTGACATTGCTTCAAATTGCCTCGCCGACCCGCGAGATGATTGAGAAGTATAGAGAATACGCCGCTCGCGTGACCGAGGAGGCGGAGCGAATCAATAAAAGATTCGGTACCAACGGTTGGAAGCCCATCGTGCTCGAAAAGAAAAATTACTCCCACGGCGAACTCATCCATCTCTACCAACTCGCGGACGTATGCCTGATAACATCCTTGCATGACGGGATGAATCTTGTGGCGAAGGAGTATGTTGCCGCACGGCGCGACGAATCGGGTGTACTGATCTTGAGCCAGTTCGCGGGGGCTTCGCGAGACTTGAAGGGTGCGCTGATAATCAATCCGTATAGCGCCGAGGAAACATCGGCCGCCCTTCACACAGCTCTTTCCATGCCGAAAACCGAACAACACAACCGAATGAAGCTAATGCGTACTTCGGTCCGCGATTACAATATCTATCGCTGGTCGGCGGAGCTTATTAAAGCGCTTTCGCAGCTTGAATAATTGATACCATCAGTCATGAACATAGCAATTGTCTGCTCGAATTATTTTAATATTAGGAAAGAGACCGCAAACGGAACGGCGATTTTCAGCTATAGTTTTATGGCCGAACTGGCCAAACATGCGAAAGACAAATCCCTTTCAATCACCGCATTCGCTTCGGGTGCATCGGAACTTCCAGTAAAGGTCGTGAGCATTGATTACAAGCCGTCGTCCGCGGACGAGGATCTCATAGCCAGCGGGAAAAATGTCCTGTATGAACAGACCCTTCTTTCGAAAGCTTTTTCAATGCAGGACCAGTTTGATCTTTACCATATCAATATTGGCGATGGCGACATCGCACTGCCGTTCTCTCCCTTTGTCGAAAGACCTATCATAATAACAATTCACCACGTCCTTAGCACCGACTACATGCGCAAATTCTTTTCCTTCTACAGAAAGAGGCCGAACATATTTTTTGTCTCGGCGAGCAATGCGCAAAGACACCTTTTGCCAGGCCTGAACTACGTATCGACGATTTATCACGGCATCGATCCTGCAATTTTTGAATTCAGCGAAAATGGCGGAGAGAGTTTAATGTGGGCAGGTAGGGTTGTTCCAGAAAAAGGAGCGGATATAGTTGTCGATGTCGCGAGAAAAGTCGGCTGCGGAGCGAAACTTTTCGGGATCCCGAGAAAGGAGCATCAGGCGTGGCTCAATGAAAAAGTTCTTGACAAATTCAGTCAGTCGAACATCGTAAAGAAGATTTCTTTTGCAACCGGACACGACAGATTTCAGCTCATTCGGCACTACCAGACAAGCAGGGCTTTTCTTCTCCCGATTTCCTACGAAGAATCGTTTGGCCTCGTGCTTATCGAGTCTATGAGTTGTGGAACGCCGGTTATAGCATTTGCACGAGGTTCTATACCCGAGATCATCGAGGACGGAAAAACGGGTTTTATCGTAAACCCTTCAGATATAGATATCCGGGGAAATTGGACGATCAAGAAAACTGGAACCGATGGGTTGCGTGAAGCCGTGGAGAGAATCTATGCGATGCCACAGGCTGAGTACAACAAAATGCGGTGTGCGTGTCGCGACAGGGTCATGCGCCACTTCACTATTGAAAGGATGGCCAAAGAATATCTTCAGGCGTACAAAAAGATAACTCAGATTTAAGATGGCATAACACTCGCGCCTCGCGATGGCTGAAGCGGCTAAGGTGACCGCTGTGGTAAGATTCCTTCCGCCTCCGCAGGAACGGGCATAGGTGTTACGCGACCGCTCCCCATCGGGGCGGTTTTGCGTTCCAAACACTTTTATGTTCTACAGAGTCGGTGCTTTTT
>CAYPGH010000047.1:0-4843 GCA_964410475.1 uncultured Candidatus Saccharibacteria bacterium | reverse complement strand
TATGTCCATCAAAGCAAGTGTGGGTTCTGATTATGGAAGTGATCCGTACGCCGTGGGCGCGAAGGCGTGCCAGGAAGCGTTCGATAAGCTCAAGGAAGCAACGGCAGACGTTGCAATAGTGTTCTCATCCGTTGAGTACGACCAGGAGAGAATGCTTGCCGGTGTGCGTTCCGTGAGCAAAGATGCGCTTGTTATTGGAACCTCAACAGCGGGAGAAATCACGACGGAAGGCCCCTTGGGTAAGCGTTCTGTAGCGGTCATGCTTATCGCTTCAGACACCATTAAGTTTTATGGAGGCATCGGAGAGGGTATCTCAAAAGGTGCGCGTGATGCCGGCAAACGAGCGGCGGATGCCGTCAAAGCGCAGGCCGAAGAGGGTCTCAAGGCATTCATGATGTTTCCCGACGTACTCGTAGGAAATGGTGCGGAGACAGTGCGAGGCGTACTTGATTCACTAGGAGAACACTTCCCGGTCGTCGGCGGCGCCTCGGGAGACGATTTTAAATTTGTAAAGACGTACCAATATCTCAGTGAGAAAGTGTATTCAGGAGCTGTTGCAGGACTTGGCCTATCGGGGAACTTTCGAATAGGTATAGGAGTCAAACACGGTTGGCTACCGATTGGCACCTCTTTTAAAGTAACCAAGTCTGAGGGTTCTGTACTTCACGAACTGAATGGCAAGCCGGCAATAAAAATCTACGAAGATTACTTTGGAGAGGAAGAGGCGAAACAGTTGAAAATAGATACCTTGGCAAAGCTAGCCATAACATACCCGCTCGGCATGCGAGTAGAAGGTAGCGATGAAATGCTTATCCGTGACCCCATCACGGTAGATGAAAAAGGATCCATCACATGCGCGGCCGAGATCCCGCTCGGCTCGGAAATTCAACTCATGATAGGAAGTCGCGAGGAGGCGATAAAGGTCGCTAAGTCCGCCGCCGAAAACGCAGTAGCACAACTTGACGGCGGTATTCCAAAGGCAGTCATAATTTTCAATTGTATTGCACGCAATAAGTTGTTCGGTGATCGTTCAGGAGAGGAAATTGACGCCATCCAAGAGGCAATAGGCGAAGATGTCCCTCTTATAGGTTTTTATACATACGGGGAGCAGGCCCCTCTCGGAGGAGAGGTGCGTAACATCGAGAAGTGTAATCCGGCTTTTCATAACGAAACAGTTGTTATCGTGGTACTTGCAGAGTCATAAACGGTATGGATGCGTCGGCTAATTTTCCTCGCCCATTCGTTTATGGATCTATCGTTGTAGCGCTCTTCATCCTCCTCGGGGCCGCATACTTTTTGGTCTTGCAGCGTACAAGTGAACCCGCAACCGCAACCATCGTATTCAGTGGCCCTTTAGCGCTTGAAAGCACAAAAGGCATTCTACAAAGCGTACAGCTTGCGCTTGACGAAGTGAATTACTACGCAGGGAATATCTCTCTCCAGCTCGAGGTCTTCGAGGGCGGCGACGAAACGGGCGCGTGGGATCCGCAAAAGGAGGAGCGTAATGCGAACGCTGCTGCCTCCATCGAAAATGTCGTCGCTTATTTCGGTCCTATAAATAGTGGCGCAGCGAAAATTTCTATGCCTATACTCAACATGGCTGGAATCGTGCAGATATCGCCTGCAACCACATGGCCCGGCCTTACCAAAATAGGGTTCTTGCCTGGCGAGCCGGGTGTTTTTTATCCAACGGGCGTGCGTCATTTCGTGCGCGTTTCCACTACTGACGATTTGCAGGGTCCTGCGGGCGCACAGTGGGCACGCGATCTTGGATTCAATTCCGTATACATTTTTGATGATGGAGATGCGTACGGCATCGGAATCGCACAACTCTTCGAAGCGGAAGCGAAAAGACGAAGGATAGAAGTGGTAGGCCGCGCCTCAATATCCTCAAGCTCTGATTTTGACGCGGTGGCAGCTGATATTGCGAAAAGTAACGCGGATATCGTCTACTACGGTGGAACTACTCCGAACGGCGGACCGGAATTACTAATTGCTATACGCTCTTTAGATATTAAGGCGGCATTCATGGGACCGGATGGGATTTTCGAAGAAGATTTTCTGATGCGCGCCGGCAACGCCGCTGAAGGCATATATGTAACTTCGGTCGGCATTCCTCCAGAGGAAATAAAGACTGAGGATGCAGAACGATATCTTGAAAAGTATAGGAGCCAGTTCAATAAAGATCCGGACGTGTTTGGGGCTATGGCATATGATGCTGCAAAATTGCTTATCGAGGCCATCGCGCGCACCGGCTCGACAGATAGAGCAAAGATTCTGCGCGAAGTAAGGGGCACACGTTCGTATAAAGGTTTATCGGGCACATGGGGATTCGATTCGAACGGCGATACAACGGCAAAATTGATCAGTGGATCGAGGGTGGAAGCAGGCCGCTTTACTTTCATAACCGACCTTTCTGGATAAAATCCTGTTCCCGCATGCGACATTCAATAGCGCTTCGCCATCGGCTTTTGGTTCGCCTTGGTGTTCCGTTCTCTCTGTTCCTGCTTATACTCATTATTGCACTTGGTTCGTTGGCATACTACTCATATGCGCGCAATCGGGCAGAGGCCGCAAAAGTCCCGGAGGGAATCGCATATTTAACAAAAGAGCGCATCATATCTTTCTTTGAAAACTCTCATCGAAACCTTGTTATCGCATCCAAAAGCGCGAGGATAATGCAATTAACCGATACCGAACGCAGATTCCTCGATAATATCACCAAAGAAGATCCGGCGATCATCGAACTTGCGATTTTTGATGCGAATGGAAGTGAGATTTACAAAGTCGAGAAGGCAACTGCGTCTATTGCCCCTCTTTCAGAAGACATAACGCGTGCGCAATATTTCATTGATACAGTTCACAATGGACGTGAGAAGATTTCGGAGCCAAAAATATCAGTATATGGGACACCGTACATAATATGGGCGCTTCCGATACTAATAAACAGACGGCCGGTCGGCATGATACGGGCAACGATAGATATAAGCGTATTATGGGAGACCGTCGCATCCGCTTCTCCGGACGGAACGGCTCATGTATACATCGTTGACACCGAAGGAGCTATCCTGGTGTCAAATCGCTCTGTTCCGGCCCCACGTTCTCAATTTGCGAGAGATATTGTCATTAATCTCCGCAATGACTCCGATATATATTCGTATACCGGTCTTTTGAACGCTGAAGTGGTTGGGCAAGCAGAAATACTGCCGCTGACAGATTGGACTGTTGTTGCGGAGATCCCTCTTTCAATACTGATGGCTGAAACACAAAAGAACACCCGAATCCTTCTTATATTTACGTTTCTTTTGTTGTTGCTGGCGGCTTATGAGTTTGCAACACTCCGACGATACTTGTTTGAGCCGCTCTCCATTCTTATAAAGAATGTCGAAAATCTTGGAACAGGTAATTACAAGGCGCGAGCGCACATCACGGTAAAAAATGAGCTTTCGGTACTTGCCAGCGTTATGAATGAAATGGCAGAGAAAATCTTGCAGTATACGTCCGGATTGGAAGAGCAAGTCAAAGGACGGACAAAGGAACTGGCGGAAAAGGTCGAGATTCTCGATAGAGCCAACCAACAACTTGATCGAAGCGGCAAGCTCCTCATTCGGCGCGACCTTGAACTCACGCGCGCAAACGAGAGACTGCGCACGCTCGATCAGATGAAGTCTGATTTCGTTTCAACTGCAACCCATCAACTACGCACCCCCCTTTCAGCTATAAAATGGACAATCAGTATGCTACTAAAAGGAGATGTCGGACCGATTACGAACGAGCAACGTACATTCCTCATGAAAACATACGAGAGTAACGACCGAATGCTATCTCTTCTCTCAGATTTATTACTTTCTGACAAGATTGACTCTGGTAAGCTTCAGAGCTCGCCCGAAGCCACCACCATACTGCCTGACCTCCTAGATAACGTACTTATTGAAATGCAACCACTGGCTGATAAACAGCATATAACCTTACGATTCGCGGGTCGCAAGGACTCTTATCCATCGATTAAAATAGGTGCACAGGATATGCGCGCCGTATTTCAGAATCTCATCGAAAATGCGGTAAAATATACAAGGCCTGGAGGAATAGTGAACATGGAAATACGAGAGGACGTACCGGGGCGTATGCGTGTTGCAGTGTCCGACACCGGCATAGGCATCCCGCCGGTACAACAGAAAAATATATTCTCTCGTTTCTTCCGAGGTGAGAACGCCGCCAGAATGGAACCGGACGGATCCGGGTTAGGGCTGTTCATTGCAAAAGGTATCGTAGAAAAACACGGCGGGACTATAGGATTCGAAAGCAAAGAGGGCGAAGGTACAACTTTTCACGTTGAACTTCCCATTATCAAAAATAATCGTAAACAGAAATGAAAAAGAAAATACTGATAATCGAGGATGATCCGTTTTTGGGTGATGTACTCACGCAAAAACTCGCGCACGAAGGATATGAAGTTACACTGGTGCGCGACGGCGCCGAGGGTTTCCAGCGCATCTCATCCACTCAGCCGGATCTAATACTTTTGGATCTTAACTTGCCCACATTCAACGGGTATGAAATTCTCGAAGCCCGCCAGAGAGACCCTCGTAGCGCTTCCATTCCGGTTATCGTCATCTCCAATTCAGGGGAACCTGTTGAGATAAACCGTGTACTCGCATTGGGAGTAAAAGACTACCTCATAAAGGCACAGTTCGAGCCCGAAGAGGTCCTCGCAAAAGTGCGTGCCCAATTGTCTGAAAAAACGAACGATTCGGTTTCAAATGAGACACGGAAAAAATTGAAGGGGCGAAAAATCCTCTGGATCGAGGACGATACGTTCCTTAGCGAGCTTCTAAGTACAAAA
>CAYPGH010000046.1:0-4928 GCA_964410475.1 uncultured Candidatus Saccharibacteria bacterium | reverse complement strand
AATATTTCTTACTCTCCTCAGAAAGTTTCCTGACATGCTCCGGCACATCTCCTTGCTCACGGCGCTGTTTCGCGCGCTCGGCACGAAAGAGAATGTACGCCTTTGATGTCGCAACGTAGTCGGAGAGCATGAGTTGGCGCTCAACCTCATCCTGACAACCCTCCACCGTCGGAAGAAAGTTTTTGTACACGCGGGCGATGCGCATCATTTCTCCAGCCACTTTGTGCGCCACGACCACCGCTTCTTCGAAAGAGCCCTCGTTGGAAGCCTTCATCGACTTCTCAATAGCCGCAACTATCTTCGAAAATTCGAACGGCACGATAGCGCCAGAGCGTTTCTGTATGTTAGGGAGATATTTCTTGTACACGCGGTTCGTTGCACTGCTTCCGAGGCGCGGATTTTGTTGTTCGCGCGCGACATTTCTTGCTACCTGCCGTGCAGTGGTTTTTGGTGTCATGCGCTTGAGATAATATTGATAATTATTTGAAGGGATATTTATTGTACTCCCGCGCACATAGAAGTGCGCGCGTTAATTGCTGTGGATAATCTAACCGACTGCTTCGTGGCGCACCGAAAACGATACTAGAAACGTACTTCGTTCCCTATTTGTATAGTATATTCCTCGACAAATCCCGCAGGGAGCTCCAAGACGTATCGTGCCAAAGCACGAGGGGAAAATGACGCCGGAAATGTGTCGGGGGACACGTCTTCGGCGATGTCAACCACCGTTTTATCGCGTGAAAGCCATACGATGTCTATCGAGAAAAGCATATCCTTCATCCAGAACATATGATACTCGTCATTCGGGAACACAAAAAGCATTCCTTCGTCTGATGCGAGGCCGTCACGACCGGAAAGTCCGCGTTCACGACTCTCTGGTGTGTCCGCGACAGTAACGCGGACCGTCTGATCACCGATTTTTGCAAACGATACCTCTTTTGATGCGGGAAAATCCCATTGAAACCAAAAAAAGGCAACTCCCGCGACGATTAAGCACACTGCGAGCACGAACGTGTAGCGAGTAATGTTACTCATGGAAAAAACGCTATCCTAAAAGCACAAGAGTCATCGAAATCGCGATGAACGTCACGAGCCAGTACGACACATTGATAAGGTATAACGTGAACGGTTTCTGTTCCCATAGAACTACGCCGAGCATAGTGGGCACCACAAACCCTGCCCAACTCCAAAACCCAAGCTTGACAGCTCCGATGACATCGTAGACACCCCACGTGATGCCGAAACGATTCATCACGTACGCTACGAGCATACTCGCAAGAATTGCGACAGCGACTATGGCCGGCATTTTCTTTTTCCCGCGTTCGACAGACTCCGGCGTAATGCTCGACATGCGCATCCACGCTGCTCCGAGAACCTTTGGGTGATACCACGCAAAACCGATAACCATCGCGACAATTCCGGCAGCAAGAATAGGTAGCCACGTTACTTCGTACATATCATTATGAAAAGTTAACTACTAGTTCGTATCTAGATGGTAGCGTGCACGTGATACACGTCCAGGGCTTACCTGTGCACATTCTTTGCGCTTTGATATAATTTCGGCATGGCACAACCCGCACGCAGACCCCATCAGAAATCTGAATCCCCTTCCCGTGGTCCGCACGCTAATGACAATGAGAGAGTTGGCCAATTGGGAGTCGCGGAAAACGACAATGAGGGTGAACGGATGTTTGAAAAAGAATTGGAACGCGACTTCGGGAAGGGCATGCCGCTTGAGGTACACATGAAAGACATCAGGGCAATACGTGCATTCAGAAATGCGTTTCCTTCCATAAAAAATACAAAACCTGAAGATCTTAACTTCTACGTTATAAACCCGGGATTAGATGTTGCTATCACACGCGCATTCGGACTCAAAGACTCCAGTAACATAGAATTCCTTACTGAAACACAAGGCGAGGCCAGACTATTGAAAGAACGTGGGTATGATGCGACAAAAGGAATAGCGGAGAAACACAGGGCGTCGGAGAGAGCCGATATTGTCATCGTTATGGATGAAAAGGTTCGCCCTTCATCGCGCATTCTGAAGAATGTCGCACCTGGAGGATGGATTTTGTTGCCTCTAACCCATGCGAATGTCCTGAGAGGCACGGGAAAGTTTAAGTGCATGGGAATCCTAGAAAGTGAAGGGGTGTCCCCGTCGGTCAAGGATGCTGGGGAGGATTTCTGGAAAAAGACTGAGATTGAGACGGATGAGGAATTAAGAGACGCGTCAGAAGAATCAGAGGATGGGGGTGTCGTCACCTACGAGGAAGCGGCTCATGCAGTAAAAGAAGTGTTTGGAAGGGATAAAGACGTGGTGCAGAACTACAAAAAATTGATAGAGATGGCAAAGGAGCAAAACCCGTCTGCAGTCGCGAATGGCGCTGTGAGACTTATGTGCAATATCGAAAGAGCTAGTGGTGTTGCGCTCGAAATACTGATCAAGACTATATTGCCACTAAGGGAAAAAGAGTTGCTTGGGGAAAATTATGCGATCTTTAAAAAGAACGAGTTCGTTTGAAGAATTACAAAGACGCCGGAAATCTTTTCATTTGCTTCGCCTGACTTTCGTGCGTTCATTTGAAATATTCGTGTGCCGATAGTCATCCATATATTTCTCATACCAACTGTACTTGCCACCTAAGAATAGTGCGATGAGCTCAAATGCGAGAGTAGTCGTCTTTTCTTTTTCATCCTTCGCTGGATGTATCTCAACAACATCAATACCGACGAGCTGACACGTATGCCCGATGTAGTGAGCAAGAGCGAGTGCCTCGCGCCGAGTTAATCCGCCTGATGTTGGCATGCCCACTCCTGGCGCATATTCTTTGTCGATGGAATCCATGTCCATACTGACCCATACCACGTCGACTTTTCGTCGGAGTGCATCTATCGCGCGCATGGCGCGCGCAAGACCGCGTTCCGCAATATCCAACATGGTGATCGCAGAAATGGATTCGCGGCGCAGAAAATCTATCTCTGCTTTGTCGATGTCTTTAAGTCCAAGGTAAAGAAAATGTTCGGGCAATACACTGCACTCCTTTTCTCTGCCAACTCCGGTGAGAAGCGGATGCCCAAAACCCATCAAAGCGGCGGCGGGCATGCCATGAATGTTGCCTGAAAACGTCGATGTGTCCGTGTTTGCATCTGGGTGTGCGTCTATCCAAATGACGCCGAGTGTACGATGCTCTAATGCGGTGGCCGCGCCTGCGATTGTACCGAGCGCTATAGAATGATCGCCGCCAAGCGCGAGAACGAAGTCGCCTCGGCGCACCGCGCGCCCAACTACTACAGAAGACACGCGCGAAGCCGCGATAACTTCATCCAAATATTTTGCATATCCTGCGGATACTACGCGCTCCGGATTCCTGCAAGGAACCATTATGATATCGGTAATTTCTGCGCCAATGGACGCGATGACATCCTCAAGTCCATGATCGAGTAGATAACGAGGCGCATCCTGCAGTCCTCTCTCGTCACTTCCGAGCCCCATAGGAACACAGACGATGGCGACACTTTTGCCTTCGGATTCGCTCTCGTAATATGAAAGATTGTCGCGCATGTTTACCAGTACGATAGCAACTGCACACCTGTTATCCATATCTCTCGAGCTAATCTGTGGAAAACTTATCCTGCAAGATATAGGTTGACTTCATGTTTGTCCATACATAAAGTTAAACACAGAGGTTCCGGAAAACGGAATCATTGTTCAACTGCGCGCTAGTGCGCAAAAATGAGGAGAAGACGGATGCTGAACGCGAACTTGACTCTTACCGGAATATACGTCGTCACCGGAGTCCTGAACGACCGTTCGCTTGCCTGGCAAATCGCCGCTCGCTTGCGGACGTGCGGAGCGCGCGTCATTATCACCTGCCAGCGAGAGGAACTGGTGGCTTCGATCCAGAAGCTCGCCAAAAAAATCGGCATCGAGAGGGTTCTCGTCTGCGACATGGAGAAACCGGACGAGATGACCGCACTCTTTGCCGAACTTGCCAAGTACGCACCGCTGGATGGGTTCGTCCACGGGGCAGCGTACTCTGATCCAAATGAGCTTGCGGGACGGCTCGTGGATATGTCGCGCGACAACTTCGTGCGTACGATGCTCGTCTCCTGCTACTCGTTCCTCGAGTGCTGCAGGTACGTCGAGCCGCTCATGGCAGACGGCGGCAAAATATTGACGCTCACCTTCGGCGCATCTCTTGCTAGTTGCGACAACTACAACGGCATGGGGTTGGCTAAGGCAGCGCTCGAGGCTGCTGTGCGGGGAGCGGCGCGCGACTTCGGCGGACGGGAGATTGCCGTGAACGCTCTTTCTCCCACCACGATACGGACTACTGCGGCTCGTTCCGTGAAAGACCCCTACCCGCTCGCATATACCTGGATCGCTACGTCCTTGTTCGGACGTATTACAAAACCAGAGGAAGTGGCAAGTTGGGGAGTATTCCTGCTCAGCGGGCTAAGCGACGGCATGACTGGAGAGGTCGTTTACATTGACTGCGGAAAACGTAGCTCAGGCATGCCTCCGAAACGTAACGCTCATCTCGTTGCGGATATGAGCGGGAAATACAATCCCGAACCTCGTAGCGTCTGATGCCAGCGCAAACTGATAGCAAAGGAGAAAATCGATGCAAAAAATCATCCAAGATTTGCAGCGAAAACTGAAAAAAGAGCTGGGAGCGGCAAGAAGAGCACATCGCTCGTATCGCCGAGCCGTTGAACGGGTCAGGAGAAAGTTCGGCAACATGGCTTTTGATCACGGATTTCTCCTCCTCGAAATTGCAGTCGCGAAGGGAATCCGAGGAGCGAAGGCGGTCGTCGCAGTCTATGACGACCACTCCGAGAAAACAATCACAGTGGAACTGTGAACTGCGAACAGCCGCGGCGGTATTAAATCCGCCGCGGCCAAAGAATTTTTCAAAAGTTAC
>CAYPGH010000045.1:0-4952 GCA_964410475.1 uncultured Candidatus Saccharibacteria bacterium | reverse complement strand
CTCTTTCTCGCCAAACTCTTTTCCTGGTTTTAGGACCGATTACTCTCCATTGTCTACAAGTAATTTTCTTATCTTTTCCTCCGCACGCAAGAGAAGTATAGGAATCATAATAAGGGTCAGGACAGTCGCAAATAGAAGTCCGAACATAATAGTGTAGGCAAGTGGTGCCCATATAGCCGCCGTGAAAATAAGAGGGATCATACCGACAACCGTTGTTATGGTCGTGAGTAATATAGGCCGAAGCCGGTTTACCGCCGTTTCGACGAGAATCTTTTTGTAATCACCCTGCAGATTCTCCCGCAGTCGGTGCAGGAACGAATCCACCAGTATGATGGCATTGTTAATGACTACACCTGCAAGTGCGACAATTCCGAGAAGCGACGGGAATGAGACAGGTTTTTGCGTGAGAAAAAGACCGCCGATGACACCTATCATCGTCAAGGGTACAGTGAGGAGCGTGTACCACCCCAAGCGTAAAGAATTAAAGGCGAGTACAACGATGCCAAACATAAGGAATATTCCCGCAATAAGTGCATAAAACATTTCCTTGAACGATTCATCCACTTCTTCGTTTTCGCCGCCAACATTCATACTAACTCCAGCGGGCAACTCAAGTTCGGATTCAAATCGACTAACAAATAAATTGGTAGTGTCCCTCACGTTGGCATCTGCAAGAACTTGCGATGTAAGAGAAATTACGCGTTTACGATCCTCGTGTGCGATTAATTGTGTGGCCTTTTCGAGAGTTATATGTAGTACGCTACCTAAAAGTACTTCTCCTCTCGGAGTCGAAAGGGGTATCTGTTTCACCGAATCTATTGTCGTGTGATTTGCTAAATCGGAATTTGCGGTCTCGGTATTGAGATTCCCGCGAACGACAACACGTATATCGTCACGGAGTGTTCGTATTGATGTTGCCTCAGTGCCATACACGGCCGTGCGTAGAGTCCCTGCGACAGATGCAGACGTGAGACCCAGTTCTGCAAATTTGGCGTGATCCGCGGTAAGTACAAACTCTAATCCATCGTTCTCCCCCCCTGCCTCCACATCTATCGTACCGGGGATGTCTTCTAAAATACCCTTGGCGCGAACAGCTATCTCAGACAGTTCCCCGAGATCATCGCCAAAGAATTTGATGAGAATCGGAGCGCCTACAGGCGGCCCACCCTGCGGCTCAGCAATACGAACCACTCCCTTATCGAAGAGAGCAAACTTCTGGCGAAGATCCGATAGAAGTTCGCCGCTCGTACGGTTACGATCCTTGAGCAATAAAAGCAGAACATTGCCAAATCTTTCACCATTTTCTGGAGATCCGCTGAACGCAGATGTACCTCCTACAGTCGTTATGAAGTTTTCTATATCCTGCTCACCATACAGCTTCTCTTCAATGGAGCGCATGACGAGATCTGTTTCAAACAACGTGGTTCCTTCCGGAAGTTCAAGATTTATAAACACAAAATCAGAATCTTCGACCGGAAAGAATTCGACCTTTACGATTCCTACGATGGGAAGCATGAGTGCGACAATGAACGCAAGGACAATTCCTATAAGAAACCACTTGCCAAAGCGAGAGCTGGAAAGTGCCCTCTCCAAACGACTTCGATACCAATCCCTTGCCCACTGGACACTCTTCGCTTGTATATCACCCAATCGTCCGCTTCCTGGAGCTCCGCTTTGCGAAAAGGTTATGACCAAAAGCGGGATGATGGCGAGGGCGACTATCTGCGCCGCAATTAGTACAAAGATGATGGTAAACGGGATGCTTGAGATAAACTGCCCCACAACGCCAGAGATGAAAAATAGAGGTACAAATACAGCGATAGTTGTTGTCGTTCCTGCGATGAGAGGCCACGCGAATTCTCGCAGTGTAATCTGAGCTGCTGTCATTTGTGTCATGCCGCGTCGCAAACGCACGACCATGGCTTCGGTCATAACAATACCGGCATCGACAAGAATGCCGACGGCCAAAATTAAGGAGAACAAACTGACGAAGTTTATGGAGTTTCCTGAATAGTAGAGCCCGATAAATGCGATTAAAAACGAGAGTGGAACGGCAAGCCCAGCAATAATTGCTTCCCTCCAACCTATGGTAAGAATTAGACAAAGAATGACGAGCGAAACGGTTATCAAGCCAGAGCGCGTAAGATTTCCCAGATCATCCTTCACCAATTCTCCGCTATCGAGAGCGACCGCAACCGAACTGTCTTTTAAAAGGGAGTTCTGTAAGTCGGTGAGCTTAGCGCGAATATCCTTCGAAACACGCGTCACATCCGCGCCGCGGTTTTTGTACACATTAACTGAAAGTGCCTGCTCCGACGGCGCTCCTGCGCTCGACAGTCGTGAGAGAGAGGTTGCTCCCTCCACTCCGTCGGATACAACGGCTATGTCTCGCAAATAGACCGTTGATCCTGCTGGAGTTCGTAAGGTAATGCCTGCGATTTCTGAAGGATCTGTTATATCACCCGCAAATCGCAAACCATATTCGATGTTTCCAGTGACAATGCTACCCGCCGGAGCCGAAGCGTTCGAATTTCGTATTGCGGAAATAACATCATTAAAAGTTAGGTTATGTCGAACAAGTTCTTCCTTACGCACTATAACCTGTACTTCGCGTTGTCGAACACCTAATATTTCAACATGAGAAACACCCTTTACTCCCTGAAGTTCGCTTTTAAGTGATTCTCCGAGTTCTGCAAATCTCTGAAGCGGTGCGTCGGTAGATATGGCAACGATAAGAACGGGTTGATCGACAAAATTTAATTCGGCAACCGTCGGCTCGTTCCCGTCATCAGGAAGCTCGAGCTTTATCTTATCCACCTCATCCCGCAAATCTCGAAGTGATTCTTCTATATCTGCGTTCGCGCTAAATTCCGCGACAATAGTCGAGACTCCCTCTGAAGAATTGGATGTAAGCTTCGATAGATTAGTAAGATTCGCAATTTGTTGCTCTATTTTATTTGTTATCAGCTTTTCTACTTCTTCTGCCGATGCTCCTGGAAATATCGTCATTACGATACCTATTGGTATCTGGACTTCCGGTGCTGATTCTTTATTTATTGCGAACGCTAGAAAAAGTCCCCAGAGCGCGAGCACGCCGAACAGAAGAAAGCTAAAATGCCTGCGATGAAGAAAGAAGTTCCAAATGGGGTACATAGTGAAATGACGTCTAACCGCTAACTTCTGCGGCCTCTACTGTGATTGCCTTACGACAACTTTTTGGCCTTCTCGCAGACCTCGTGCGTCGAGAACAATGGATAATTCCGGTATAAGGCCTTTCTCAATTTCGACCATGTCTCCTAAAAGACTGCCCAAAACAACCGGATGTGCCACTAACTGACTTTCCTCATTCACAGAAAAGACTATTGTACGACCGGTTTCGATCTTGAGCGCGGAAATCGGTATGGTGTATGAATCTTGTGTCCCTTTCGTAATGCTTCTATTTACAGAAAATGTGACCGCCTGACCGTTTATTAACCCACTGCCATCATCAACCCCTACGCGCACCTCAATTCGCTGTGTTGTAGGGTCCGCAATAGGGGCAATTTTTGTCATAGTCCCATCCCAGAGATCCTCAATTCTAACAGAGCTACCAACCGCAATACTTCGAGAATCCGCTTCACTCACATGGGCGACAACTTCGAGAGCTTCGTTATTTGCAACTGTAAGCACGTGCGTGAATGCGGGTATAAAATCACCACGCTCAATTGAGAGAAAATTTATTGTTCCAGAAATCGGAGCGCGGATTATCGTACGCTCAAAAGCGGCGCGTGCGGCGGCAAGCCCGGCTTCGGCCTGCCTTACGGAAGCTTCAGCGGATTCGACGTCCTCATCTTGCCCACCGGTTATTCCCTGTTCGAGATTCTTATTTGCGACATCGAGAGCCGATACTCTCATGTCCAGTGCCTCCCGCGCCCCGGCAAGTGCGACAAGAGACGCGGTGATATTGGTTCGTGCTACGCTTGCGTCCGCTTTATACGACACGATCGACGCTTCGGAGGTATCTTGATCAACAACAGTTTTATTTAATGCAGAGATAAGAGTATCAAGAAAATTCCGAATCTCTCGAAGTTCAGTCTCCGTATGCGTGAGTTCCTCGACAATATTGTTGCTTGTAAGCGTCGCGCCAATCTTTTTTTGACGCGTTAAAGCAATCTGAGTTTTCGATCGCCCGTTTTCTACCGCTATCACCAGTTGGGCATCGGCAACCGTAAGAATAAGCGTTGGATTATCAGAGCTAGGATTTGAAAATACCCGGTCTGCTTTTCGGGATATCGCGTCATCGGTCACGTCATACGAAGAAAAAAGGGCGTTCATGGCGCTCGTCTTAGCCGATTCGAGCGCATTCTTTGCGCTCTGAGCATTAGTTTCCAATATCGACAACTGTTCCCCTCGAACACTGCCCTTTACTTTCGCGAGTACAGCGCGTGCGACGTCTTGCGCAGCCTCGGCTTGGAGCAGCGCGGCACGCTCTGAAGTATTGCGCATTTCGGCTACGACAGTACCGGCACTTACGGAATCTCCCAAAGAGTAGTTAACACGCACCACTTCGGCAGATGTTTCCGTACGCACCAGCGCCTCTGATTTGGAGCGAACTATGCCAAAAACCGGCAAAGTATTCTGCTCGCCTGACAACTCAAGTACGGTGCTCAAAGAGACTGAGCGCTCTCCTTCAGGAACAATTTCCTCCCCATTCCCATTACTGAGAACTACGGCAATTACTATGACCCCGACAATTATGGAGCTTATTACAACAGTATTCTGCCATCCCAGCTTGCGTACCCGCGATAAAAGGCGGGTGGGCAACCCCGCTATGATACGTGGCACTCGTCGGGAGGCACTCAAAATACGCGAAAAAATCATCGCGGTATAATAACACAAAACTACAGCATTTCAAGGGGGTGTACGAGATGAGTACCTCGGTGACACTTTGGCGGCTTTGAACAACTCTATCA
>CAYPGH010000044.1:0-4985 GCA_964410475.1 uncultured Candidatus Saccharibacteria bacterium | reverse complement strand
AAGTGTTCACCACAACCTCGGGCGCTTCCATAATTTCCTTCAGCATGAAATGCTCGTATCCTCCTTTTTGCGCTTCTTCAGCATCCCAATCCAACTCCTCGGGAGCACGATGCACGCGCTTTCGGGAGAGCTTGTACACGGTGTGCGATTTCGGAGTAAGCACGGCTATTTCTCCATCGTTTAGAAATAGTACTTTTTTCGTGTGCTTCAAAATAGGTGAGGGATCGGACGCGATGAAATTCTCCTTATCGCCTAGGCCCAATACGATGGGAGAACCCATCCGACCAGCGATGATCTTGTCCGGCTCTCCTTTGTATTGGATGGCGATGCCATAAGTACCCCGCACCTCATTTAGCGCCTTGAGTACAGCCTTCTCAAAATTCTTCTCACGTTTGAGATGTTCTTCCACAAGATGCGCGAGAACCTCGGTGTCAGAATCCGAGACAAACGTATGCCCCTTTGCGGAAAGTTTCTTCTTTAATTCCTTAAAGTTCTCAATGATGCCGTTGTGCACGACCCATACTTCCCCCGCGTTCCCCGTGTGCGGATGTGCGTTGACCTCATTCGGCTCGCCATGCGTTGCCCAACGTAAATGTGCAATACCGCTTTTTCCTCCGAATCCTTTCGGTACTTTCTTCGTCAATTCGGCGACCGCTCCAGGGGTCTTTATGCTTCCGCTTTCCGGCGTATAAATGCCTGCCGAGTCGTAGCCTCGATACTCAAGCGATGCCAGGCCTTCCAAAAGGACCTTAGCCGCATCTTTCCCTTTTGAGCCTGTATACGCGAAAATCCCGCACATAGGCGCCACTTTACCACGATCATTGCAGAAATCTTAGCGATCCGAATCCAGTAAAATATCCGCAATATCACGCCGGAATGCATTAATACCCTCGGAATCTAACGGGCGTTTCGGACAGGTGCGGTTGGAGAGAATGACAAATGCAATTCCGTGTTCAATATCGCACACGAAGCTCGTACCAGTAAAACCGGTCTTTCCGAATACTCGTAACCCTGCGTACCGTCCCATAAAACTTGATGCGTTTACTTGCCAGCCCAGGCCTTTCTCTGCACCCTCAACAATGTACTGATACTTTCCCGAGAGCAATTCTCCAAGAAAAATCAAAAGGTCAGGGGCGGTAGAAAACAATCCCGAATGCCCTACAGTTTTTCCAACATTCGCAAACACTCGTGCACTCTCATCGTGCACTATACCGTGCACATCAGTCTTTGTTGGCGCAATTTCCGTAATCGGAAATTGCGCCGGAAAGAAAGTCGTCCTTTTCATATGGAGTGGTTCAAAGAAATGTCTTTGTGCGAGAGCGTTAAGCGAATCACTGGTTATGCGCTCAATGATAAGCCCGAGTAAAAACGCCGGCAAATTCGTATAGTTTTGCTCTCCCCGTGAGCAATCGAATCCGTGCGAAAAAACGTGCGCAATAAATTCATCGGGTGTTTTGTCTTTTAAAAGAGAGAGTTGTGTCCCATGGACACGATACGTGAGCAAATCCTCTATCGTTGCGTCATAATCATTCTCAAGTTCCGGCAGATACTTTTTCACTGTATCGGACAAAGTAAGTTTCCCCTCCGCGATGAGCAAGAGCGCGAGCGAAGCCGTGGGAATGGATTTTGTTATAGAGGCAAGATCATACACGGTGTCCGCCTTTACCCTCTCGCCGCCAGTTCCATATATGGAACTGCCGAATGGGGCAATTTCGCGTTCTCCATTTGCTCGTACGATGCCTATGACACAACCCGGAAATACGTTCTCTTGTATCGCCTTCGCAACCCGCTCTTCAATCTCCTTACGCATTCGGATGCAATTCTTTTATCTCCTGCGCAAGGTATTGATTCCACATGGCGCCGGTTGCGGACATAACTGAATCGGCGCCGGCATCACGATATTTCTTATAATTCTCCGGAGTTAACACTCCGCCTACTCCTTCAATGGAAAATTTGAAGTTTCTTTTGGCCCTGATTGCCGCGAGTTTTTTCACAAAGTCCAATCCCGCCCATCTGATTCCAGCACCGCACACGCCAGAGCGAAGGCGTGCAGGGGAACCCGGTAGCGCTTGGTCGCCCGTGGCATTGCGAATTTCTCCCTGCAGAGTATTGATGCCGGAAATACTGTCAGC
This sequence comes from uncultured Candidatus Saccharibacteria bacterium, assembly GCA_964410475.1. GTDB lineage: Bacteria > Patescibacteriota > Minisyncoccia > Phycocordibacterales > UBA2100 > UBA10103. The sequence continues at coordinate 2,853 of CAYPGH010000044.1, read as the reverse complement.
ATATTCGTTCGCGATCTCGGCAAGACGTTCCATGCATGCATCCGATTGGTAGTAGCCGACTTTCAAAATGAATTTCTTGTCCTTTATACTGTCTCGTATCCCTTTCGCTATTTTTTCTGTCAAATCAAGGTTGTAGCAAATCAACCCTTCATTGCCGATATTCGGGCATGAGAGATTCGTTTCAAGTACATGAGCCCCCGTTTCGTTGGATAAGCGCGCGGCGAGAACATAGTCGTCTATAAGCTCCTGCTGTGTTTGATTCGGTTTGACCGTACCCATAAAACTCAAGACGAGCACCTGCCCTTTCCCGGCCGATTGAACGGCTTTTTTTGCATCTTCTTGCCATACTGCCGCCGGCTTTGAAGGAACACCAAAAGAGTTGGTGATGGACAGTGGTTCTGTATACGTTGTATCGGCTATCAAAGGTCTTTTCAGTTCCTCAAAAGTCAGGTCGCCCTCGGGATGTATCGCAAGAACATTGGGGAACGGGTGGCACGGGAAGGCGTCACTACGAACGGTTTTATAGACGCAGACATCGAATCCCTTCTCGAAAGCAGCTTTGCAAAATGCGCTGTTCAGGAGCGGTCCTGCAGGAATTCCAAATGGGGTATATACTTTGTGTCCTAAAAAATCAGCCTTCGGTTCACCATCCTGCACAAACACTTTCCCATCGGCGAAAGCGCCAAACGGACCGGCATCATAATTCTCTCCGTATGACTTTGTAGGATCGTAAAACGGTGTCCGAAGCATGAAAGCAGTATAACGCGCCTAAAGACCTTCACTCAAGAATCTTCCTCCAGCCTCCCCGCAACGGTAACGTGATTTCTTTCTCTGCCTTTTGAATCATAGAGTGCTTCGTCGGCCCTTTTATACAATTGCTCAACGTTTCTGAGTCCTGTTGTTTCCGCCACACCAATACTGACCGTTACTTTTACCTTGCTTCCGTCAGAAAGAACGATCTCTGCAGATTCAACCTCTTGCCGAATTTCCTCAGCTTTCCTAATTGCTTCATCTCCAGCGTTTTCCAAACAAACTGCAAATTCATCTCCCGCCCATCGAGCCGTGAGGTCCGTATCACGACGAACTTGTCTTTTGATGGCATTCGCAACAAGGCGTAACACTTGATCCCCCGCCGGATGACCATAAGTATCATTTACTGACTTAAAAAGATCAACGTCGATAAGAAGAAATGAAACTCTTTCCAAAGAATCTCCTATGCGCCTTTTTCGAAAACGCTGCAAAAGTTCGTTCGTTCTTTCTTCAAAAGCCTCACGTTTCAAAAGTCCTGTGAGTGCGTCAATATTTGCACGCTTCTCCAGTTCTTGTAGATTAGCTACATCCCGTTCATCCCGATTTGTTAGAGCCATTCCAACAGACAGATCGTCTTCATAATCTGGCCTCTGTGGTGGCTTTACTTCTTCCAACATGAATTTTGCGCTTAATCTTTCGAATTATTTCATCTTCACCCCCTTGAAAGCTCTGCCTTTACGAGCCATCTGATCCAAAAAGCGGCCAGTTTTAGTATCAACTTTGGTCCAACGTTTATTTTGCGAGGAAAGAACCTGCGAGCGACTTTTCACCTTCCCTTTCCTTCCTTTCCCTTTTTGAGCGTTTCTTGCCATACCCGTACACTAACTTTGATATCGTTGAATAATGTTTCCAAGATTCCTGTGAAAAAGAGGCTTTGTGCTACAAAGCGCATGCTTCATTTTCTGATGCTGAATGTTCAACAGGAGCATAATACCGAAGTTAGTGTGCGGGCATAATTGATTACAATCCAATCACTCGAACAAAATCTCCCCAACTGTGTCCAATGCCAAAATAATAGCCTATTGCAATACCTATCGAGAGTACAATCACAGTTTTAATCAGCCCCATATCATATCAGTATATCAGCTCGTCTTTCGAACTAAGGCAATTATCCACCCACTGGCACATTTAGACCAGATTGCCAGGTATGTATGAATTCAAATTGATGAAGAAGGCCTATGACATTAAGCGCTAGATTATCGCGTATAGAATAGCCGACAAAAACTTCCATGCCAATCCCAAGGGCAACGACCGCCAAAACCGGCCACTTCCACGCCATGAGAAAACCGATAGCCATCGCGGATGTGTCTATAACAGAATTGATGATGCTGTCACCTGTATAGCCCTGCGCGAGCGCCTGTTGTCGATAATATTCTATCACCATCGGCGTGTTCTCAAGAACTTCCCAGCCAATCTCTATACCGAGCGCCAAGAAAAAACGCATTCCGATAGACAAACGCGGAAAGAAAAACCACAATCCGAGATAAAAAAGAAAACCGTGTATTACATGCGAAAAGGTATACCAGTCCGTCAAATGCTGAGAGTTACCCGAACTCATTACAACCCCCTCCCATACTTTCACATATCCGCACTCGCAAATTGTCGGCTGGCCCAAGATATACAATATGAACACCTGTAAGGCTACAAGAAACACGGAACCTAATATAATCCGACTCATGTCTGTCAGTTTAACAGATGTTTCCTGCGAAAACGTATGGAAAACAACACGGGAAGCCCGTTTGAGATTGAAGAACAATGATTCTCATTCACTTCTCTGTCAGATCCAGACAAACTGAATTAATACAATATCGTTTCCCAGTCTTAGTCGGCCCATCGTCAAATATATGTACTCGTATGCGACCCGACACTTGCAATAAACTACCGCCCAGCCCTAGTTTTGCACTCGGTACTCGGTGACTCCGATTACACGAACGCATGCATTTGTTTTCCGTGCCATAACAAAACCCTCACTGCAAAACTAGGGCTGGGCGGTATTTTATTTTGAGAACCACTCGGTTCGGAACGTTCGCCTGATTACAGGCT
>CAYPGH010000043.1:0-5205 GCA_964410475.1 uncultured Candidatus Saccharibacteria bacterium | reverse complement strand
GTGTCGTGATATTTTCCCTGGCGACATTTTTGTAAGTGAATGTAAGACCCCATATTCCGCCACCGATCAGTACGGTGCCGAAAATAATTGCCAAGAACGATGAGACTAAAAGTATCCTTTTCATATTATAAATCTTTTTTTCTCTCATCAAATTCCTTTTTATCAATCTCGCCTTTGGCGTAGCGTTCTTTCAAGATATCAAGCGGAGGCTTACCTTTTCCGTGCGCGTCATCGCCATGATCGTGTCCGCACCCATGACCATTTCCAAAATTGCCTCGTACTAAGGCGACAATCGCCCAGATGACGAGCCCCCAAAAGACAATCATAAATATCCAACCGAACCCGCCAAAAGGCATAAATCCAAAGTTCATCATAGAATTGTTTTATTAGTTAATAACATTATTCTTCGACCGTAAACGGCAACACCATACCGGCTTCGATGTGCTCAAGAATGTGGCAGTGCGCTACCCATACACCGGGGTTTGATATATCGACCAGAATATCCAGATATTCGCCGGCTGGTACATTGACCGTATCTTTCCATACCAGATTGGTTTGGGGTACGCCATTTTTATTCAGCACCAAGAATCGCTGGCCGTGGAAGTGAATCGGGTGTTGCATGGGGTGCGCGGAGTTACCGTCGTTCTCGATGCGGATTTTCACTTTGTCTCCCACCTTAAACTTCCAATCAATGTCCATGTTTGCATTGCCAGAATCCTGATCGATAATCTTCCACGTTACCATGTCCGTGTTGGACATCGCGTTCATGCCCGCGTTGTCGGAATCGTCCCATTCAATGCCGCCTTCAGGTATACCTCCCATCATCCTACCTCCGCCCATACCGGACGGCATTCCGTGACTACCATTGTTCATCATGCCTGTACCACCACCCATCATATCAAGCGAGAGTTTTATGCGCTTGTCGGTTTCTTTAGCGAAAAAAGGACGAAACGGATCGATGATTTTTATAGCTTCGACATTATCACGGAGTTTTTGGAATATATCCGCATTCGTGGAAGCAACAGACTCCTCCGAAACAATAATTCTTCCAAGACGTGTCGTTCCGAGAGGGGTCTTGTTTTGAATTTCGTATTCGCCCGGCGCATCAAAGCGAGCCTCGATGACTGCGCGTTCGGAAGGAGTGATGAGTACCGCATCTTTCCATTCCTCGCGCTCATACGCGCCATTGTCTCCACCGACGAGCTTCATCTTTGATCTCTCGATGGCAAGGTTAAACGGCCGGACACTCGCGCTGTTAGTGAAGTAAAAACGAATCACCTCGCCTTTCTTGACTGAGAGGGTGTAATCGGTCTCGCCGTTTACGAGCATGACATTCCCAAAACGTCCCATGAGCGCGCGATCCGAGCCGTCTTTGTAGAACGGGGCGATTTTGCCGTTCTCGATTAAAATATCGTCCAGAAAAATAGCTACTTCGCGGTCAACCTTGTTCCAGTAGGTCGGACTTTCCGGCGTTACCACAAAGTTTCCATAGAGGCCAAGCTCGATGGCGTAGTCATCGCGCATATGCGGGTGATACCAATACACGCCCGCGTCGGGGAATGTGAGCGTATAGGTAAACGAGTCGCCGGGTTGGACTGCTTTTTGCGTTACATCAGGAACGCCGTCAAAGGCATTTTTCATGCGTACCCCGTGAGAATGAATGGTATTCTCCACGTCCGTGTCGTTTTTGAAATTAACGGTTACCGTGGCTCCTTGTGCGATCTTCAAAGTCGGTCCCGGAATAGAACCATTGTAGGCGAGCATTCGCACTTCTGTGTTGCCGATCTTTTTCTTAACAAAGCTCGCGGTAAGGTTAAATGTGTCTCCATCCTTGAGTTCTATTACCTCTGTTTTCTCGGCGGACGGCAATCCCTTAATGCTGGTTGAAAATGTCTGACCTAAAGCAGTGCCATTGTTTGATACAAAAATACCTCCGACAATTGCTACCGTTATCGCGAGTATACTGATGAGTAATGGTTTATTTTTCATAGGTTATTTTGAGTTATTGATAATGGTTTGAATGATTTTATCAATTTCTTTTGGTCGCTCTCCTAAATCGGCTTGTGGAAAAAATTGCGGCAAAACAATCGGGCGCATGCCAGAAATAACCGTCTGCCCGTCTTTCGTATACACGTTTATCTTACACGGTAAGCAAAGACCGATCTTGATATCAATATTCAAAAACTCGTTGGCAAACTTTGCGTTGCAAAATTCAACGATCTTAAACGGCTCTCGTTCAAAACCTTTCTCGGCTAAAGTTTCTTGCACATCATGAATATACAAAACCCGCATACCAGCTTTGGCAATTTCGTCTTGCACGCTTAAAATCGCTTCGTCAAAAGTTTTTGTTGTGGTTGTGGTGTAATCGAATTCCATAATTTTTTTTAAAATGTTAAAACTTTATCGCTTTCCTTAACTAAGTTTGCCAAATCACTCATGTGCCCCTCAACAATTTTATCAATCAATTTTTCGTGGCTTATGCCGCAAACTTTGAGACAGGTGGAACAGGCGACAAAAGAAACATTTTTTGCGAGCAACTTTTTCGTCAGCTCTTCCAAATTATATTCCTTTCCTTTCGCATCTTGATTTTCCTTGCCAACATCCACGCCATCTTCCAAGAGAAAAATTTTAACTCTTGCATCTTGGTTTAATAATTCATCGGCAAGCCGTAGTGCGTTCCACGCCTTATCGTTTTTGTAGGGAAGCTCGTTGATGATAATGGTGATTGTTTGCATATTGTTAAAATTGTTCTAATAGTTTGCCGTCGGTCTCCAGTTGTTCCTTGAGAGCTTTTCTTAAAGCGTTATAAGCCACGAGAATCTTTGGATTGGCGAGGGAATACAGAATCGCGACACCATCCCGTCGAGTTTTAACGATATTTTGTTGGCGCATCAAACTCAAGTGTTGGGAAAGATTGGCTTTCGTAATGCCAAGTTTTTCAGCTAATTCAGAAACGCCCATTTCCTTTTCATCACGAAGCAAGTCAATGATCTCCAGTCTCTTGGGATGGGACAAGGTTTTGCAGACCTTTGCATGAAGTTCAAAGATTCTTTTGTCCAGATAGTTTTTATCAGTCATAATTATCTATTTGCAGAGTTTCGCATATATGATATATTGTAAGTATATGAAATTAAAGATTCCTTGTCAAACTTTTCTGTGGTACATTTCGCAAAGCGAAATACGAAATTCGGCGGCGAAACCCCCCAGTCCGAAACCCGCCCGCATTCCTCCTACGTGGTGCAGGTTAATGGCCGAAGTTGGAACTGCTAAAAGCGTAGGATCCTCAACAATCTATAGCGATTTATAAAACAGAAACTCCGTCCTTGCCGCAACAGTGGCTTGGACGGAGTTCGAACCGATGACCGAGACGTTAGGCAGCAGCTTTTTCGGCGTCCGCGAGGGCAAAGTCCACCGCCTTGTACTTGATAATGAGTCCGCGGTCGCTCTTGATGCCCTCGAAAGACAGGAGCCAAAAGTTGTTGCCCTCGTAGAAAATGTTTTCCACGGTGTATTTCTTTCCCCTTTCGATTCGGAAATCAGTACCCGTATCGGTAGAGAAATGCCACGGTGACGGTCCGCCAAGCACGTTGCTGTGCGAACTCGCGAAGTTAGGCGCCACGACGTCTCCGGGCTTGAACCGAGGCATCGCGCCGTCGATCCGGGCACGAATTGCGCCACCGACCATATTGATGCGCTGCGTATCGGCGTCAGAGTCGGTCTCGTAACAACCCGGGTGTTCTTTGCACCATCGCACCTGTCCTTGCAGGCAAGCCTTGAGAAGCAGGCGGTCAAGTTCGTAGTGCCCGACTTGCTCGGGATCGTACGGATTACGTTCGGTGAGCATCTGACTCTCCCTAAAAAGCCGCGAAGCGGCGTTGCAACTAACGGGACACTATCACAAAAACATAGAACCGCCAGTATATTCATAATCCTCAATCTCTTTTCTAGAAATCGCAGATTTGCGACCCCAGAGGACTAGACGATGTTGGAACCATCAAAAATGCCGTAGCTGACGGATGGAATCTAGAAAATCACACTGGAATCCTCTTCTGTGCCCGGGACAGGACTTGCACCTGCACGCCCTTACGGGCACTACCACCTCAAGGTAGCTCGTATACTAAGTTTCGACACCCGGGCATTACAACCTCTCGCCAACTATAGCTAACATCTTGTCTATTTTCAATCTTTTTCTTGAAAGGAAAATGGCATTCCGAGAATAGTACATTTTTCTTAGCAATTTCAACGAGTCAGCTTTCGCATATTTAAGCTGTTGTAGGATGTGTCTTCCATCCATAGTTATATGACCCCGGATACCGATTCTTTTATGTATCTCCTGTCTAAGCCAATTAATGTGTGGGGGACTCGCCGACACGAAGCACGTGTAGAACATAAAACTCGATTTCCATCGCTTATCCCAATACGAAAAGGTGCAACCATCTCCGTCGAAAGAACCGCGAAGAAAATCAAAGAAATACTGTGGGGGAACCTGTATCTCTCCGATTGATTTGGACTTGTTGGGCATCAAGCCGATGCTCATAAGAAATTTGTAAAAAAGGACATCGCTAAACTGGGTTACAAAGTAAGATTTCTTTTTTGATGAGCTATTCGCTTTCTTACCGATATGTATCTTTATGTCTAAAGACTCTTGGAACAGCTGGATCAACTCAAGATCTTTGGATGTGAAATTAATATGCCTCCCATCGGGAGAAAGGTTTCCATCAGAAACCATGAGGCCAATCGCATATGCAAAACGAGGAGACCACTGTATTTTCACTTGTCCCTTCGGCTTGGGCCCTCTCTTCCCCATGCACACACTGTAGCATGTCTCAAGTACATAGCGTATACCAATTGTTGATAAATAAAAAAACGCTTTACTCCGCTTTTTTGTCTTTTCCAACGGCCGCTACCTCTTTTGCTTCCGGCACAGACTCTTCTGCCTCATTCGCCTTGTCCTCCACTTCTGCAGAAGCGGTCGTCGTGCCCATCATCCGCGTGCGACGAAGTTGTCGTCGAGATTCGCGCGCAACCTTGTCTCGAATGTAATATAGCTTGGCGCGACGTACGCGACTACGCTTTATTATCTCTATTTTGTCTATCATCGGAGAGTAGAGCGGAAATATTTTCTCGACACCGACACCGCTTGCAACGCGGCGCACGGTGAACGTAGCGCCTGCTTCCGTGCCATGCTTTCTAGCTAAAACCAGA
>CAYPGH010000042.1:0-5272 GCA_964410475.1 uncultured Candidatus Saccharibacteria bacterium | reverse complement strand
CGAGTGGTTCTCAAAATAAAATACCGCGACAGCTTGGCTGCGCGGTAGTTTATTAGAAAATCCGGATAATTTTAGAGTTTCAACGGTCTTTTTAAGCGTTGCGTGTGCTGTAGATAATGCGATGTGGTATACTTGTCTTCCTTATAACTAATACATTGATGCGTATGACACAACAAAAAGAAGTCACTATTTATTCAACTCCTACATGCCACTTTTGCCACGCCGCAAAAGACTTTTTCGCGGCCAATGACATAAAATTCACTGATTACAACGTAGCGACAGATCTCGAAAAACGCAAGGAAATGATAGCGAAAAGCAGTCAGATGGGCGTTCCTGTCATAACAATAGGAGATGAACTTACTGTCGGATTTGATGAAGCTAAATTGAAGGAGCTGCTGGCAGTATAGCGCTCAGTCGGATGTGGTACATTGCGAGGACGCCCTCGTAGTTCAATGGATAGAACAGCCCCGTCCTAAGGGGTAGATGTGGGTTCGATTCCTGCCGAGGGCACACGTTCGTGTGTCCGAGAGTAGGGTGCCTTTGCCCTGTACGTATGTAATCGGTTTCCAATAGGTCAATAGTCATGGTAAAATCGTACGCCATGGACCCTAATGTACAGAAATTCGAAGAGATACATCGTCTCGTGAAGGAGAATAATCGCATGCTCCACGCTATGCGACGCAATGCGTTTTTTGGTGGCATTATACGGCTTCTTATATGGGCTGTAGCACTCGGTATTCCCGTTTGGCTCTTCTTCACGTACATATTTCCTATTCTAGAAAGTACTGTTAAGACATTCGAACAAATACAGGGTGTTGGTGTCTCTGCGCAGAGTCAATTCGAGGGTCTTTCGGATACTTTGCACGATATAAAGTCAGGACTACCATTTACACAAGATGGACAGTAGAGGAGGGCGCGGGTGCTGTGGTACAGTGCAATTTATCGCCTAGGTAGCTCAGTTGGTTAGAGCATTCGCCTGAAGAGCGAAGGGTCGACGGTTCGATTCCGTCCCTAGGCACAAAACTCAGAACCCTAACGTGTGCGTAAGCGCACGGCTGTCTGCCGCGAGCCATTTTGATGTATCTAGCTTAATCTCGCGCGTTTTGCCGAGCTCACGATATTTGACGAATCCGTACTCCAGCGCGTGGTCGAATATCTTTTTCGTAATTTCCACATCTTTGAGGCAATATTTGCGGACTTTATCTATTTCTCCAGCTTTCCACCAACGTAAGGATTGGATGCCATCCGCGCTTTTCTTTTCACCCAACGTTCCCTTTGCTATAGCATCAAGTTTAAGGCGACGGCCAAGTGTCTCATATACTTCCCTCATGATGTCCAGACTTTTTATACTCGAGAGTTCGCCAGGGTAGTATTTATTGAGAAGGGGAATATCGAAATGGTCAGAATTATATCCGACAAGCATGTCAGCTTGCTCAAGGATTTTCCACAATTGCGGTAGCTCATGTTCCAAGAAGCTCTGATATGAGTCTGTTTCAGAATCATGGATGCCTACCAAAGCAATTGTGAGGTCCGCCGGATTACTTGACCCTATGTCGCTCATCCAGTTGGCGGTCTCAATATCAAATACGATTGTTCTCATGACGATCTTACAAATCGTTATCCAAGCGATGAGAACAGATGCTCCGCAATCCTGTCCGCAGGAAGCGTGATTTCTGCACCAGTAGAGAGATTTTTCACGGTATAGCGTCCAGATTCTCGCTCTTTTGTTCCTATGGCTATGACGAATGGAATCTTCATTTTGTCGCAAGTGCGTATCTGATCGCCTACGCGCTTGCCAGAAAAGTTGACGGATACGGTAACATCCTCTCGTCGGAGCTCCTGTGCAAGACGCATTGCATGCGTTGAAGCATCCGCCTCAACGATGAGAAGCATAAGCTCGGTGGAGGGCGCATATTTAGGGAGAAGGTTGTGGGTTTCTAAGAAGTCGCGGGCCGTAACATCCCCCATTGCGAAGCCGACCGCAGGAATGGAGTCTACGCCGAAAAGCGAAAGCAGGTTGTCATAGCGTCCGCCGCCGAACATCGAGCGGCGGTTTGCCGGGTCTGAGTCGAATACTTCAAAGACCATGCCAGTATAGTAGTCGAAACCGCGTGTTATTTTCGTATCCACGACCATATTGCCGACGCCCAAGAGTTCAAGTTGCCCCCGCAGCTCTTCCAAATAAGCGGTTGATGTCGTGCGCTCGAGTTCCTTAAGGAGTTTCGTAGCTTGCGTGCTACTCCCAAGTCTTTCTGCGAGTTGTTTCTCGAAGTCTTTAATCTTGTCGCGTCGGTCGAGCAGACGTGTAATGTCGGGGTGCATGGCTTTTTCGATTCCGACGACATCATACATTGCGTCAAGAATTCGGCGGTCAGAAACATGTATCTCGAAATTTCGCTCGTCGGCACCGAGAGAGCGCATTACACCATGCGCAATCGCGATTACTTCTGCGTCTGCCGCGGCCCCTTCGGCACCCACGATGTCCGCATTCAATTGCCAGTGCTCACGCAACCTTCCGTGTTGAGGGCGTTCGTATCGAAAGCAGTTCGCTATAGTGTACCAACGGGCGGGAAAAGGAATTTCGCGGTAACGTGCCGCTACCATTCGCGCAAAGGACGGGGTCACTTCTGGGCGCAACGTCACCTCACGCTCACCACGATCGGTGAAAGTATATGTTTGTTCGTTCACTATTTCTTCAGAGGTTTTTCCTCGATAGAGTTCTGCCGACTCAAGAACTGAGGAGCTATACTCTTCGTAGCCAAATAGCTCACATACTTGCTCCATGTGCTCGAAAATGTAGCGTTGAATAAACTGGTCTTCAGGATAGAAGTCTCGTACGCCCTTGTAGCTTTCAGTCGAGAGCTTGTTGTTCGGCTTTGTCATTTTGCGATTCTAACATCCCATTAGATGTTGCGGAAGTTCTCGGAGGCATGCCATCTTGCCCACTTTGAGGTATACTCGCGATTTGTATGAACAAAGGCGTTATTAAAGGGCGATTTATTGTGCGTCAGTCACGACCAGGTATGGGGCGGGGTCTGTTTGCGGCCATGCCCATTCGGAAGGGCGATTTTCTTCTAGAATATACTGGCAGACGCATTCCAACCTCGTATGCCGATACGCTGAAAACCCGGTATCTTTTTGAGCTAGATGAATCGTGGACGATAGATGGTTCAAGGCGTACGAACATTGCACGCCATGTGAACCATTCATGCGTACCGAATTGTGAGGTTCGATTGCGTGATGGGAAGATACTCATCTTTGCGGCACGTAATATTCAGCGTGGAGAAGAATTGGCCTTTGATTACGGTGACGAATATTTTGAAGAGTTTATCCGCCCGTCAGGTTGTAAATGTACGCGCTGCATGAGTCGTGATATAGTACATGCATAGAAATTCACGATATGAATAGTGTATGAACAAGGGAATGCTTATTTTTTGGGTCGGAGTTTTGTTTCTTATCGTCGCGGGAGTGGGCATCTCATTTTTTGCAAAACCAGCATCGGGACAACTTGATGGCTTTGCGCAGTGCCTCGCGGATAAAGACGCGATGTTTTATGGTGCATTTTGGTGCCCGATTTGCCAGTCACAAAAACGAATGTTCGGTAACTCGGCGAAACTTTTGCCGTACACAGAGTGCTCGACGCCGGATGGACAGAGTCAGCTCCAAATCTGCGTGAGCAAGGAAATTAAGCAGTATCCCACGTGGGAATTTTCCGACGGGAGCCGTCTGACGGGCGAGGCGCCGTTGGTGCAGTTGGCGGAAAAGACAGGATGCGAATTGCCTCAGAAATGATGTTAGCAACTGGCTAATAGTAGGGTATAGGGCAACGATATGTTTCCGACTGAGACATTAAACTTCTGGTTGGCGCTCGGGGCTGTTATTCTCCAGGGAGTTACGGTCGGACTCTTTGTTTTGTATTTCCTACGTGCGCGGCCAGTTCTTTCGGGAATCGTTGGTATTCTAAACACGTGGGGATTTCAAATTGCGCTGGCCGCTTCTCTCGCAGCTTTCGCACTGACGCTCTTTTATTCGGAAATCATCGGTTTTCCGCCGTGCCCCTTGTGTTGGTGGCAGAGAGTGTTCCTATACCCGCAGGTAGTTATTTTTGCGCTCGCGCTATTTAGGGGCCAGAAATCAATTGCCGAGTACTCCATAATTCTTTCTCTCATTGGTTTTGGTATTGCCATTTATCATCACGCTCTCCAAATACTTCCCGCCGGCTCCTTGCCATGTCCGGCTGAAGGAGAAGTAAGTTGTGCACAGCGTTTCGTTTTTGAGTTCGACTACATCACACTCCCTCTCATGGCCGCGACTGTTTTTGCGTTTCTTATCGCCCTGATGCTATTTGCCCGCGAAAAGGATAAGATGATTTTCTTATCGCGCTGATGCTTTTTGCCCAAGAACAGTATAAGTCGCTTTTTGACCGCGAACAGGATAAGTCGCATGCACAGTTATAATAACCTCACTTGCTTACTTGTCCCGACCGAGACTTATAAACAAGTTGGCAATATAGAGGCAGAAACCGTACGTATTACTATCGAGTTGCAAGGCCGAAGTGTTGTCTAAGCGGCTTATCATACTCGATTACGTCGGCAATTATGTAAAGAATGTTTCGACCAATATGAAGGTCTGTCTTTATAAGTGTAATTATCTCTTCACAGTCATACGGGTGCACCCAAACACTTTTTTGTAGCTGAAGGAACTCCAGTTGTTGCAACAGACGTCTGACCCTTGTACGTATTCCACTTTGGTTTTCACGTATATCGAAAATGACGATTCTCCATCTACCGTCCCAAGTGCTGGGTCTTTCTATTCGGAGCGCGCCAATCTGCAAGCGTTGCATGTGTTCGCGACCGCGACGAGTGAGCCGAGGATAGCTCTTTCCACGTATTCCCCGAAACTCTATGAATCCTTTTCGTTTCAATCGGGAAATTGTCTCGCGAACGCGTTGCTCTGGCTTGGAGGTTGTTTCCTTCATCGCTCTGCGCACGAGGAGTGTAGCGCTTCGCTTTACTAAAACTATGGTCAGCATGTCTCCAATTGTTGCGAGCGTTTCGAGGACAGATCGCTCGACTGATCCGCGCGGTGCGCGTTGCTTCTTTTTTCTCTCGAGTTGTCCCATAGCAAATATAGTACCACTTGTTTATAAGTCCCGGTCGGGACTTATAAACAAGTTGGAAGTTGAGTGCGGAGTGTGTAGAGGTTCATCAAATGTTAATCCATGCGCAGAATTTCCCGACAGCTTGGCTGCGGGGATGAATGCGCATGAGGA
>CAYPGH010000041.1:1551-5414 GCA_964410475.1 uncultured Candidatus Saccharibacteria bacterium | reverse complement strand
AAACGCCGTCGTTCGTTATAGTGGGACTCCCCCACGATTTATCTATCGCAACATTGCGGCCACGAGGCCCAAGGGTTACGCGAACCGCACCCGCAACGATATCCACGCCGCGTTTTAGTGCATTTCGCACGTCCTGATCAAAGATAACTTGTTTAGATGCCATAATTTTTATTGAGCGTTAGAGCCGATAAGATTACTTGAATGTCCCGAGAATGTTGGATTCGGAGATAACGTAATACTCCTCGTCACCGATAGTGACCTCGTCGTATCCGTATTTTGAAAACATGACTTTGTCGCCGACCTTATACCGTATCGAAAGAACGTCACCCTTCTCGTTGCGCTTGCCTTCGCCGACGGCAACGATGAGGCCTCGTTCGGGTTTCTCCTTCTGTGCCGTGTCGGGAATGATAATGCCAGACGCGGTCTTTTCGTCCTCCATCGCTTCCGGCTTTACCAATACGCGATCACCTGCCGGCTTGAAACTGATTTTTGCCTCTTTTTTCTGTGTTTTTTTTGCCATGATTAAAAACTAGACTTTTAATAAACTACTGGGAGAGTGACCAGAACTACTGCTCGAGAAATATACTGAAAATCTTCATGCAGGTCAACCTCACGCTGTAGCTGACATCGAACCTCAGAGAAAGTCCAGTCTGTCGGTATGCGTGGTCAAGTTATCTTATCCCCGACCCCTTTGCCTCGCGCATACATCCACACAACCGAGCTGTCGGGAAATTCTGCCTTACGAGCGGAGGCAACGTCCGCGGGCAAGCTTGCCTCTTTCCTATTGGTTATGGTATGCTCTCTGCAATGGTTTCCCTCCAAGGCATTCTGCCTTACATACAGATAGTATTGGGCGCACTCTTGATAGTCGCGATTGTGCTTCAGCAGACTGGAGCCTCGCTCGGTGGCGCTTTTGGTTCTGATAACTTTTCCACCGGTTTCCACACCCGTCGCGGTTTGGAGAAGACACTATTCCGTGCTACCATTGTTTTCGGTATTCTCTTTGCCTTATCGGCACTCGTCAATCTTCTTATTAATTAGAAAAAGGCACGCAGAACCTGCGCGTCGCGTGCGTGTTTAGAACAATGGACTCATATCCGGACAATTCATCTCATGCTGCTTCATCGGATCCGGTTAGCACGCTGACCAAGTCACGTGACATCCGTTTCCTCTCCCGTCTTGAGGAGCTTCTTCCTACGTTCTCATCTTCGGAGCGTCTTATTCTGTATATTCTTACTGCGACACTCGCAGTTAGTGCCTTGGTTCTTCTTTCTGGCGCCAATGCACAAGTTTCTTTCGTTGTTCCTACAAATGGTGGGTCGCTCACAGAGGGCTTTGTCGGCACTGCGCGGTTCATTAACCCACTCTTAGCTCTTTCAGAACCTGACCGTGATCTTACTCTCCTCACCTATTCTGGTCTTACGCGTGCGCGTGCCGACGGTTCCATTGTTCCCGACCTGGCATCCTCATACGAAATATCCGAAGACGGTACAACCTATACGTTTACTTTGCGTGGAGATATAACTTTTCACGATGGCACACCTATAACGGCTTCAGATGTCATGTTCACTGTACAGATGGCACAAAATTCGGATGTTAGGAGTCCGCACAGAGCCGATTGGGAAGGTGTTGCAGTATCTACCCCAGACCTTACTACAGTCGTTTTCACACTTCCCCGCCCATATGCGCCGTTTTTGGAAAACACAACATTAGGTATCCTACCTGCACATTTATGGCAAAATATTTCTACAGAAGAATTCTCCTTCTCTCAACTCAATACGAAACCAGTTGGAAGCGGGCCGTATCAGATAAAAGAAGTGACGACCGACAAGACAGGCTCCGTCACGCGCTATGAGCTTGTGCCATTCAAGAATTTCACTCTGGGAACGCCGTATCTCAAAAAATTAACATTTCTTTTTTTCCCCAATGAAGACGCACTTATTGACGCATGGAATTCCGGGCGCATAGACAGTTTCGCAGGCATATCACCTTCAGAGCTCACACGCTTGAACCGCAATGCCAACATTATTCGTGCATCCCTGCCCCGTATATTCGGCGTCTTTCTTAACCAAGACCATGCACCGGTCTTGGCTGATCCAGCGGTCCGCTCTGCACTAGATGCCGTCATAGATAAGCAGAAAATTGTGGACTCCGTCCTTGGTGGATATGCAACGATTCTAGATAGCCCTATTCCGCCTAGCGCCCTCATCACCAAAGGCGATGAAGCAACATCAATGAGTCCTGAGGTGGACTTCGTTGAATACAAAGAACGGGCAACCGATATCCTCGAACGCGGTGGTTGGAAATTCGAAGCACCTTCCAAATCACCTACCAAAGCTTCAACACAAGAAGGCACTTCGACATCTACTACCAAAGAGAATCCGGCTTGGCGAAAGAAAGGTAAAGAGCTCACATTTACGCTTGCAACAGCGGATTCGCCCGAGCTTGTTGCAACAGCCGAAGAGCTCGTAACCATGTGGAAAGCGGCAGGGATTAATGTCGACCTTCACGTGTATCCGCTTTCAGAACTAAACACGAACATCATTCGGCCGCGCGCATACGACGCACTGCTTTTCGGCGAGGTCGTGGGGCGTACGCTAGATCTCTTCGCATTCTGGCATTCCTCACAGAGAAACGATCCGGGTCTTAATCTTGCGATGTACACGAACGCCCGTGCCGACAGCTTCCTGGCACAAGCGCGCACAACTACAAACCGTAAAGAGCGTGAGGCGCTTTATAAATCGTTCGTCGAAATAATCAAAGAGGAAAAACCTGCAGTGTTTCTTTATGCGCCCCAACTCATTTATGTGCTCCCCGAAAGAATACTTGGTGCTCAATTCGGCGTTCTTGCAACATCGGCAGAACGATTTTTGAACGTGTACGAGTGGTATACCAGCACAGAGAAAGTATGGAGCATATTTACCAACGTATCCGAATGAGTTGAGCTGTCTTACTACTAAATTATTAAATTACTCACTATAGTATGACTCCTGATCAATCTGGTTCCTCCATTTCTATGCCACATCGGCCAAACTCTGGCGCTGGTGAGCGAAAACCGCCTGCACGTCAGGGAACACCTGCGCCTCGTAGGCGTTTCCCCAGCCGCGGAGGCGGACGTCACTTACGTCCGCCACGACGCGGACGCACGCGCCTTGAGCACAGGCACGAAAGCCGACCGCGTGCATCTTCCGTTATTCCGCCGCTCTCAAGTGATACCGTTCGTATCATCCCTTTAGGTGGTGTAGAGGAAATTGGTCGCAATATGACTGCAGTCGAAGTCGGAAACGACATCATCATTCTCGACTGCGGATTCCAGTTTCGCGAGGATGAAACACCGGGAATCGATTACATACTTCCTAACACCGGTTATCTCGAAGAACGACGCGACAAGATACGCGGTCTCCTTATTTCACACGGGCACTTGGACCACATCGGCGGAATTCCTTATATTCTCGATCGCATCGGCAATCCCACGATATACACGCGACGACTTACCGGAATGATGATAAAAAAACGACAGGAAGAATTCTCTCACCTGCCGGAGATTCGCCTTCGCGAAGTTGAAAAAGACGAAGTAATAAAACTAGGTAATTTAACTGTACGATTCTTCGGTGTCACGCATACGGTACCAGATTCCATGGGAATCATCATAGAAACACCGTGGGGCGATGTTGTTTTCACTGGTGACATCAAGTTGGACCACGAAAACGGCGAGCCGACAGAAGAGGAGCATCAGGGGTTCTCTGTCTTCCATCACCGAAAAGTCTTAGCGCTTCTCATGGATTCCACGAACGTTTGGCAACCGGGGTGGTCTATTTCCGAGCGTACTGTGTATCGTACAATCGAAGAAATAATCTCACGAC
>CAYPGH010000041.1:0-1451 GCA_964410475.1 uncultured Candidatus Saccharibacteria bacterium | reverse complement strand
TGGTCTATTTCCGAGCGTACTGTGTATCGTACAATCGAAGAAATAATCTCACGACCCTCTAAGGGGCGCCTCGTCATCGCCATGTTCGCTTCCCATCTGGAGCGTCTCATACGCGTCGTGGATTTTGCCGAAAAATACAACAAAAAGATAGTTATTGATGGGCGTTCGATGCGTACAAATATCGAGATCGCGCGTGAACTAGGCATCATCAAATACAAAGACGGTACTGTCGTCGCTGTCGAAAATATGGGAGAATATCCGCCCGAAAAACTCATAATTCTCGCCACGGGCGCCCAGGGAGACGAATTCGCTTCGCTTGCGCGCATTGGCAATAAAACACATAAGTACATCCGCTTACAGCCGACTGACACAGTGGTTCTATCGTCTTCCGTCATTCCCGGCAACGAACGCGCAGTGCAAAAATTGAAAGACAACCTATCGCGACAAGGCGCCCACATCATCACCTACCACGCGAGTGATGTGCATGCCTCAGGCCACGGAAATCGTGAAGAAGCGGCATGGATACACCGTCAGATAAAGCCAAAATTCTTCGTTCCCGTGCACGGATACCATTACATGCTCCGAGTACACGCCGACCTCGCGGTAGAAATGGGTGTTGCGTCTGAAAATGTCGCCATCCCAGATAATGGTTCTATCATAGAAATTCAGGGCGGCGGGAAAAATATCGTAAAATTATCGATGAAAGCACCTTCGGAGTTGCGCGTGGTTGAAGGTCATACCGTCTCACAACTCTCCGACGTCCTCATGCGCGACAGGAAAGCGCTTGGACAGGAAGGATTCTGTGTTGTTGTTGCAACGATAGATAGACGCACGGGTAAACTCCACAAATCGCCCGATATTATCTCGCGCGGATTCGTCTATCTGCGCGACAACAAGGAATTGATGGATCAGACGCGATTGATAATCAGAAAGAGCGTTGAATTGTCCATGCGTAACCCGCGCGCCATGGATTTGGACACTGCGCGTGAAGACCTCGCGGAAAATGTCGCTCGCTTTCTTCTTCAACGTACATTGAAATCCCCTATCGTGATACCTGTTATAGTCAGCATATAATATATTTTATATGCTTGCAGTGGATGCATACGACACTCGGCGCAAAATATACGTTAGTAACTTCTTTTTCAGTCTGCAATTCGGACTTGCATTCTTCTTCAATGCGACATTTCTTTCATCCCTCGGGCTTTCGGAAAAAATGGTGGGCATAGTCTTCGCGTTTTCGTATGCCGCATCGCTTGTTCTCCTTTTTTCCGTGCCCTTACTTTTGCGCAAATTTGGTAATTACAGTCTTTTCTTTTCTTCTTCTGTCTTTTTAGTCTGCGTATCTGCGCTGCTTGCATTCTCTCTGTCACCCATCGCATCTGTTCTGCTTGTCGCCGCCCTTATTGTACTGAACATTTTCCTCTATACACTCCTGGACATCTTCCTAGAAT
>CAYPGH010000040.1:526-5733 GCA_964410475.1 uncultured Candidatus Saccharibacteria bacterium | reverse complement strand
CCGGGTACAGCAATACATAAAATCTGCCCCTCTGTCAAGTTTTTTGACAGTATCTTTGATACTCAAATCTTGCCTTATTTCGCTCTTAACTGTTGTTTCAAATCTTGAATGCGTTGCTGGTTCGCGATTTCGTTCCGCGCACCTTTTGCGTCGTCGAGCGCATCGAGGACTGCGCTTTGCGCTTCAGCTCTCACCCTCACCTCACCCGCCGCATTGGCAAGTGCATCACTGATATATGTGGAGATGATCTCATTGCGCGTGTCTTCAGGAAATTCGCTCAAGTGATCGTTAAGAAATTTCTCAGCGGCCTGCTCGTGCCCCGTCTCCGCAATTCTCATGAATTCATCGTAAAGTTGTGTAGGTGTCATTGTCATAGTTTTATTTTGTTTCCTTTACTTTCATTCCAAAAAGCGCCAAGAAGATCTCCAACCATCTTCCGCCTCTCTTTCCTTTTACCGATTCGCGGAACTTTGTATTCACTAATTCGTTGAAGTCTCGCGTAATCGCTTTTTTTTCAGCGGGATTCTTGCCATCATAGCCATTATCTGTATAAAACTTGGTGCGTTCTTCTTTAATATTGAACGTCTTCTGAAAATTCTTCAGAGCATCTCTGCCATCAGCGAAACTCATGAGTTTTCCTGGTTTTTCCCGCATCCCCAAGAGTTCCTGATTGACGGCCTTGCGTATCGTATCGTTCTGATCGGCCAAAAGGCCGAGTGCCGAACCAAGCTTGTACTCATGGTCCTCAAGTGCATTTACGAGCCGGTCCAACTCGTTTTTATCTCCTTGCGAGGCAAGATTCTTAGACTTTAACCTCCAATTATCCGGCTTTCCCAACCAGCCAAAGGATTCCCAGACTTCCGCCTTGAATGCCTTCGTGCGCTCCTTTTCATCCGACATCTGCATGATTTGCGAGTATCGTTGCTCCGTGATGCCAAGTGTTTTAAGACGGGCGGTAACATCATCGTCGAAAGTCTTGAAGACCCCTTCGCGGAAAGATTTGAGCGTGTCAAAGTCTTTTTCTACTTCATCAAATGCCTTCGGATCCTCAAACGCCAGCCTCGTCAAGTGGTCTTGATACACGGATGCGATCCGGCTTGCATCCCCGAGCTCAATCACATTCTTGAGAAATGGGCTACGCTTCCCCAGATTCTTGAGCTGCTCCGGCGTCATTTGCCCGACGACCTCCATCACCTTTGCTTTTCGTTTTTCGAAACCTTCGTATTGCTGTCTAAGTTTTTCCTGATCACCTTTTTCCATTTCTCCCTTAGTAAAGCGCCCTACAAGTTCTGGGTCTCCGCCTGCCTTCTCGACCCAATGTGCAAAGTGCGCGCTGTCCTCACTGTCCCGATTCTGCATCATGTCTGCAAATCCCGTTCCTGGAGCTCGTTCTGGAGGGGCCTTGGCCGTCTCGACGTCCTTACGATACATATCAATCGCCATACGAGGATGCTAGCACGATTTTGGGGAGTGCAGGAGAGTTTTTCCCCATCGGTAGAAAACCATAGACCTGAGTGCTACAATGCCCGTCATGGCTATCGAGAAGTTCATCCTTGACGAGAGTAGTAAGGAAAAGAGAGAGCGGGCTCTGGGGAGACCCCTCAGAGATGAAGAACATGGCGTGGAGGAAAAGGACGAGATGAAGCTACAGACAATCATCGGGCACGAACGGAACGAGAAGCTATTCGGAGAGCTCCTGCGCACGAAGTATGGGGCCGATGCGGACGAGATCTTTGAGCGATTCGCTTCGGAAAATGCAAATTTAGATGATCTCAAAAAAATCAACGATGCACGGTATGACTTTCAGGCCCGACTCGCGAAAGCAGATAGTATGGGCGCCGGGCCCGTGGATGAGGACATTAAGTATCTTGCGGGGCAGAACCAGGATTTCGACGCGATTGCAGGACTTTTAGAAAATGACAAACGCACAGCGAAGGTCATACGCGAGCATTTCTATCGCCTCGTCATGCAAAGCGATACAGGCACTATAGATAAGATCGAGGCGGCTCAAAAAAAATTGAGGTCAACCCGGATAAGTCCGGAATTCAAGGAATATGACAGACTCTCAGACGAATTGGTGAAAAGGTATGGCTTCTCGACAAAAGAGTGGTCAAAATTGGAGGAGGGTAATTACACGAAGAAAGAACGACGAGAGGTCCGCGACAACGTATGGAAATCTCTTTCATGGAGAGGAAGAACGATTCATCGTCTGACCATCATGGATCCCACTGGCCTACTTTTCGCACTTGACCCCCTGCGACGCGGGACTAAGACCCAGATTGAGGAAAAAGAGAGACGCGCAAGAGACTTCGTGAGAGATCATCTTAAAAATCGAAAAGAGTGGTTCGTCGGGCGGAAGACGAACAAAATAATGAGAAGGGTGAGCAGACTTGAAAGAGTAGGGGTTATGGACGAAATAAAGACTCAATTCGATTTTTTGGGAGGAGTCTTAGCCGCCTCGATCTCAAAAGACAAAAGTCTACTTCAAGCATTGGTGCGAGAGGCAAAATCCAAAGGGGCCGAAGAGGCGCAGGCTATCGACAAAAGCAAGCCTATGACGTTCGCTGAATTGAAGTCAGCTCAAGACCAGAATGAAGCAAATTACAAAAATTCTTTCAAAGCCTATCTCAAGCAGTTGCGCGCAAAGGGCGCAGACACAACGGATCAGGATGCTGTAATCGATAACTTTCACAAGCAATATGGGAAGAGTAAGAACCCCGGATTCTTTACCGAACTCCTCGCGGGACTCATGCGTCTTTTCTCAAATCAGCATAAGGCATCTCTTAAGGACCCCGCTCTATGGACACCATGATCATTTCGGAGATACACGATGCGCTACAAGAGCGCCTCGCACGTGGTGACCATGATGCCGCACTCGTCTACCTGCACGAAAACTTTACGAAGCTACCTGAAGAGATGCAGGGAGAAATTCTGACCCGAGCATATTTGAGCGCGATACAAGAAGAGATCGAGCGCGCAGAGACGATCGGGGAAATACAGAAACAAGCTATTTCCGCAATAAAAGTTCTGGAAGTTCTGAAAGAGGAATTGGAGAAGCAAGAAACATAGGAGCTCGAGAAAGAGGTTTAACCTCCCTCATCCAAATGCGCATGTCTCTACAAGGTTCAACCTTGTAAAAAGAGTGCCCATGTACCAGAGTCCCGATACTGTCATCACCACGCTAAGGAGGGTATAAACTCCGCTCCTTGTTACAGGGTGTTCTACCCTGCGGCAAGGAAATGCCATCCTGCGCACCTGCCTGCGCCGACCTGTCTGCGTGCAACGCACAGGCAGAGGATTCGGCAGGCAGGCAAGCGCGAGTGCTTACCATCGCGGGGTTTCTGACTCCTCGGCCCCGCCTGCCATCGCATCAAGCCTTGATTACGCGGTATTTCGAAGACAGATATGAAAATGACTCGTTGTTATATAATGCGCTATAACTTGGCACAGGCTTTGGCGGGCACGGTCGGAAATGCAAAAGCGAGACTTTTGCACTTCACTTGCACAACGCTCGCCAGTAAGAAATGAAGCTCCTCGTAGCAAGCTGACGAGGTATCTTCATTTTTGAGAACCTCTCGGTTCTCAACGCTTGCTTCGCTCTCTGCTCTCCTCCACGGAGAAAACTAGAGTTTTCCCCGACCCCCTTTCCTCGCGCATTCATCCCCGCATCCTGCCTGTGCGATGCACCTGTCTGCCGTGCCAGCACAGGTAGACGCAGACAGGCAGAGCTGACGGGGAATTCTGCGCTGGCATTAGATCGTTCCTATGAGTTCCGCCTCCAGAATCCAGCGGCTTTCTTTTGATGTAAGGGTGTCGCAGGTGACGAGAGTGAGGCGCGTTCCCTGTTTTGGCGAGAGATCGATTATTTCATCGTCCGCATTTCCGCTACGAACAAAGAGGACGGAATAAACATACGATTTGCCTTCTCCCGTCACGGTAATCGTATCACCGGGAGAAAGCTCATACACACGATTGAATGCACGGAACATTTGGTTTCTCACAACTGGTAGGCGCGAGCTATGCGCGAAGATAAGGACATTACCCTTCTCACCCAGCTTTGCCGAATCGACGTAACGCACGGGACCGTTTTTGAGAACAGTGTCGAGCGCCGCAATGTCGCGGGTCGAAGGATTCTGTACGTTTAAATCGAGTCCAATAGCTGGAATTACGATACGCTCTGGCAAAACGACCGTCTGACCATCATTGACTGTTGATTCGGCGCTGAGTTCGGGAAGGTCGGAAAGACGGATATTCTCCGAAGAGGCACTCTCGCATGTGCCGTCAAAAGAGCATGGAACGAAACCGACGGAGTCCGCCGTAGAGAGTGTGAGGAAGAACATTACGACTGATGCTGCAAAAAAGACCCGCAGAGGCGGCTTCTGTGAGATATTTGGCTCGAAGCCAGAGTAATTTGTACTCATAGTAGATGGCAGGATAGTACATCAAACGACACGCATTGTCAATATCGCCCAATACATAAGGGTTGACAAGTGGCTTCTATTCATGTACCGTAGCGACCTATGGCTCAAGACGCTCAAACAACGATTAGCAGACCCTTTGCCGTCCCTCCTCCTCCTGAAGACCCCAAGACAAGCTTCCTTTCCAATATTCTCGCAATAGCGGGCTTCATCATCATAATCGTAATCGTCATTTGGGGCCTTGTGCATCTCGCGAATATTTCGCGTAGCTGGTTCTCTTCATTCTTCGGGACATCCGGCGCAAGCATCGAAATGATTGCTCCAGAAAGGGTTGTTTCCGGGAAGGCGTTTACCGTTACATGGAAGTATGAACCGTCCGCTCCCGGCACGTATGCCTTTCTCTACCAATGTGCAGGCGGACTTCAGTTCCGAACATCGGACGCGAGCGGATCTCTTACAGAGATACCTTGCGGAGCCGCATACACTACCGTCGCAAGCGACAACACTCTCTCTCTGACCCCATTTAATCCCGCTACTTCTACCGTTTCCCTCCCGCTTTCTATAATCTTTCTTCCGAGCGGCGAAGGCGAGCAGGCGCAGGGAAGCGCAACCGTTGCAATCGCGCCGGCGTCTACAGCGACACCTATAGTGACAGCTCGTCCAACAACGCCAACGCCGACCCCAACACCCCCTTCTACGGGTTCAGCAGTCCCTCAACAAACCACTCCAAGACAAACGACACCTGCTACTCCAGCGCCGCGCCTAATAACTCCGGCTGATATCTCCGTT
>CAYPGH010000040.1:0-516 GCA_964410475.1 uncultured Candidatus Saccharibacteria bacterium | reverse complement strand
CACCAGCATCTACAGCGGCATCGCGTCCAACACCGACCCCAACCCCCTCTTCTCCTGGTCCGACAGTCCCTCAACAAACAAGTCCAAGACAAACGACACCTGCTCCAGCGCCGCGCCCAATAACTCCGGCTGATATCTCCGTTCGCATCGTATCTGTATACACCGATGCGTCGGGCCTATCGACTGCGACGTTTGAGATAGTGAATATCGGCGGCAGTGCCACCGGCTCGTACTACTTCACGGCGCAATTGCCAACTATATCCTCCTACTCTGGCAACTATTACGGCGGGACAATGCAAGGCTACACCTACACATCACCGATACAAAAATCGCTCGGTGCCGGAGATCGTATTGTAAATACACTGCGCTTCACACAGATACGACCGGAAGGAGGAACATTTAGCGTCCAGGTAGACCCGTACGGCTCTGTACGCGAATCCAACAAGACAAATAACTTCGTCTCGCAATTTGTGAGTGCTCCCTATTATTACCAATACGGCAATCAGTATAATGTGT
>CAYPGH010000039.1:3624-5918 GCA_964410475.1 uncultured Candidatus Saccharibacteria bacterium | reverse complement strand
CTGACCGTGAAGGTTATGTACTTCCATCCGATGTTGCCTGCCGCGTCAGCCGTAACGTTGAAGCGACCCAAGACCTGGTCGGTGCCGTTGGAGAGCGTCGAGGTTATCGGAGTTGACGAGAGTGTCGGGATGGACTTGCGCACGTACACCGTACCTTTGCCTGAAGTGTCTGCCGAGCTGAGGTCGCCGGCAGCAAGCGTGGTGCTTGCAGTACCTGAAGAGTCAACCGCGCGGAATCCTTCATTGGCGTCGAGCAAGACCGTGATAGCGCGGCCGGCTGTTGCGCCGGATGCGATAGTCGGAATTGAGACGTAGACATCGAGGTTCTGCTCCGTGTTCTGCGGAACGTAGAACGTGAGTCCTGTGAAGGTCGCCGTCGAGTGCGTCTGTGCCGCGCCCGTTGAAAGCGCGAGAGCCGCTGAAGCACTCTGTATGGTGCCCGCCGCATCCTTGTACTTCAAGGTTACCGCCGAGACCGAGGTCGCGGAGTTAGCCGGAACCTTGACTTTGAGTTCCTGCACCGTGAAGTTTGAGTACTGCGCCGTGAACTTGAAGTTGCCGACGTGTACATCGGACGAACCGGCAACCCCATTCGCGTCGTCTGGGCTTACGCCGACTGCGTCGGTAAGCGTACCGCTTCCGACCGTGATGGTCTGGAGACTCACGTCAGAGCCGATGGTGGTCGACTGTGCTGTGACAGCGCCGTTGCCTCCCGTCGTTGAGTCAAGTATTGCTACCCATGGACCAGCGTTGGAGCCGGACTTGATGTTACCGACGACGTCATACGTCTTAGAACCGGAGACCGGAAGCGTGACGTTGACCGAGAAGGTGTTCGCCGTTGAAGGCGATGGCTTCGTCGAGCCGAGTTGCGCGCCTGTTGAATTGTCGACAAGGCGGAGGTCGGTTATCGTCGCTGACTCGTTAGATGTGAGGTTCACTACGATCGAGTTAATGTTGATACCTTCGGTCGAACCCGCAGAAAGCGTGAAGCTCCCTAGTTTGGCGTTGTTGGTACCCGCTATCATCGTCTGGTCGCCGTAGCCCGAAGCCTTTGAGGCGGAGAGCGACGAGGCGGTCATGGTGCGTGAGTTGCCTTCAACTTCCGAGATGGCTGTTACGGTGTTGCCCGAACTCAAGCCCTCGGTGTCTGCCGCGGCAACGGAGATGCCTACGTCAACCGTCGTAGCGGCTGCGAAGTTGACTGCTGCAGTGGTTTTCGCATCACCGTAAATCTCGACGATTTCGGTCTGACCGTGACGCGCGATGAAGCTGGAGCCGAACGTGAATTCGGTGCCTCCTGCCGCAACGTCTTTCGTTGAGCCGATCTGAGTGCCATTGAGGAAGACCTTGCCGTTGTCCATACCGCCGGCGGCAGTTTGGTCAACGTCTACAGTGACAGCTTCCACTTTCACGTCTTCACCCGCGGCGCGAACTTCGAACCGCGCCATAAGAACGTTGGTCGCGGAAACTGCGATGTCCGTGTTCGGGGAGTCAGCTGATTTCGCGATCGAGAGCGTCCCTGCCGCGATAGTGTTCCCTGTGCCGGCCGCAAACGTACCCGTCATAAGAATTGGCTGGCCGAGCTCAGCGTCTACAACATTTATGTCTGCCGCGCGGCGGATCTGAATGTCGTACGTGTAGCTTGAGCCGCCGACGATGTCAGCAAGCACTTTGATGATGCGCGTACCTGTCTCAAGACGAGTAGGACTCGCCGAGAGATCAAAGGTTATGCGATCTTTAACCGTCTGTCCCATCGTCGAACCGACCTGCACTCCGTCTACGTAGAGCTTGAAGTTTCTGAGGTCGCCGTCAGAGGACGTACCGCGATTCTCGAACGTGACTGAATGAAGATTTGCCGCGTGTGTTGACACGACCGTTGAACCTTCAAAGACACGAACTTCATCTGCCGGGTTATCCGTTGCCCCATCTGGACCAGTGTAAGTGAGAGCCACCGTGCCGATGGTCGCGCTGGAAATCGTCTGAATGCCTCCTGTAATCGGAAGAACCACCGAAGTATCAAGTGCACCCGAAGAAGCGACAGAGTTTAGTTGAACGCCGACTTGCTCGCCAGACGTGCTCGCGGCGATGTTGGAACGGACCGAGATGGTAACCGTGCCATTCGCAGGAACTGTGAAGACGCCTGCGCTGTTGTTGAAGCTGAACGTTCCTGAAGTAATGCCTCCTGAATCAGTGATACGCGCCGCGCCCTGATAGAGGTAGACATCCGAGAGCGTTGCGTCGTTGGAGACGCCGATACGCTGGAACGAGAGGTTCGTCACGTTGATATCCGAGCC
>CAYPGH010000039.1:0-3524 GCA_964410475.1 uncultured Candidatus Saccharibacteria bacterium | reverse complement strand
TAAATGTTTTGCGAAGTCTTACGAGGGTTAGCAGTAATATGGAATTCCGTTGATCAGTCGTGCAGAGATACCGGACAAAGCAGATTTTCAGAAGATGCGCACGCTCAGCGTTGTAATTTTTTACTTGCTTACAAACGTTGAGGTTAGTGCCGTTACAGCGCGGTCGCATATCGCGAAACCGCACCTAATTTCATTAGTGCGTTTGTTTTCCTTATGAAATTGTCAACGAACTGAACAGAGAACAGCACTTCGCCATTCCTGCTTTTGATGATGCGCCAAGAAACCTCAGCAACATCAGCGTCATTATATATCAGCAGGTATCAGGCGCTACAGCGTCTAATTCTCTGGTTTGTGGATAACTTGTGAGAAAAGATAGCCCATTTATGGGACCTTCTAGCTCTACAAGCTACGAGCGCCACAATATCCTCCCCTGCGAGGAGAGTCAACCCCCACACTAATGGTAGCTTAGCTCCATTTTGCCATATATAAGCCTAATTTCTGATTCGTTTGATGCGGCGCCGAGTTACCGGATGCCACTTGACATGCCCTCACAAAATAAAGCTACCATTAGTGTGGGGGTCAATATCAAAGACGTTGAAGTGGACAGATTCTTTCACCTCTATTCTAGAGCATCCCGACTCTGTTAGTTTGAGGCTTTTCAGGGCTTATGGCTTATATCGTTGCCTGTGCAAGACACACGAGCGACATGTAATACCTCTTATCCTAGCTATTGGACAAACGAGTACTTGCTCCAACGCTTAAAGCCGATCTTCTTGACTCGACCGAGCGCTATGAGACGCGCCAATTCTCTCTGTATCATCTTCTCGCTGTACTCGGGAAAATTCGAAGCTATGTCCCTTATGCCGATTGTCCCTTGGGATTTCAGTATCTCAAGTACAGCTTGAGCACGTCTGTCGAGTGTCCCATTCATATCGGACATCTTGTCCTTTATGCTTCTCCTGATCTTGTCGGACACACGTCGAAAACGAGCACCTGAGGAAGTGGCTCGCGCGGGCGTCGGATGTATAACGGGATCATGCACTCCTAGCAAATCGTCCTTTGAAAATGTTACGCTCTCCGAGAGGCTTGACCGTTGGGAGGCCATAAGAAAATTTCCCAATTCATCCAAAGCTTCAATGACCGTACCTGCATTCTGAAACGAGATATACCCGGATGTGGACAGAGCACGCACCAGCGATATCAACTCACGGACTGATGCCTGCACTGCCCGAAAAGCAGGTGAAACAGACACCCGCATCTCGTCACGAAGCGCAAGGAGATTGGAGAGAAGACCGAGACTGACACGGCGAGCTTCACTGCGAGCCGGCTCTTGTGAAGGAACGTGATTCGTAAGGATGTGCAAAGCCGCTACGAGGCGTTCTGCGCGACGATACGCCCGCTCACCCGAAGAATTTCGACCGAAAGGGTTCGTACGAACAACATAGCCATCAAGGAATTGAGCTAGATTATCTGTCTTTTGCATGTCCCTTGAGCCGTCCATGATATTGCTTATAGTAGTCCTATATGTGTCCCAAACACTTATACAGAGTATATAAAGGACACAGGAAGATGCAATGGGTGTACGTGAATGACCGATATCCTCCAAAGAGGCGTTGTCTGTGAGCAAGTATTGTTGCATTGTGATTCGATATCAACCCAGAGACCTACTCCAAAAAAATCCTGCGACAAAACAGCGTGATATCATGCGCGGATGGGACGCAAAAGGCGAAACGACAGAAACAAAAAGAGAAAGCGCGATGACAGTGGAGAGCGCGGCGGACTCTATTTGCAAATAAGTCCGGAGGCGACGCGAGGGGTGTCGGCCATTTTTCTTCTTGCTTTCGCAGGATTTCTCATCCTCGCTAATTTCGACATAGGTGGGTTCGTTGGCAACGCTCTGCATGAATGGCTTTCTTGGGCCTTGGGTATCGGGTATATGCTCCTCCCTCTTTCACTTATCCTCGCGGCCATAGCAATACTTCGATCATTCGAAAAACATTTCGGTATTGTCCAAGCCATGAGCGTGTGCGTATTTCTCCTTTCTACACTCGGCATGGTAAATCTTGCATTTCCCGGCCGCGGAGGCATCTTAGGGACAAGTGTTTCATCGCCGATAGTATCGGCAGTAGATACCATCGCAACGGTCATTTTTCTCTCAGCATTCACATTAGCAGCTTTGATAATTGCATTTGATATTCACCTCGGTTCTGTCATTTCCAGGCTACACAAACTCTTCGCAAGAGAGAGCTCACAAGAAGAGCTCAAGTACGATGATGAGGTTCTTAATGCAGCAATCGTTGGCCTGCCGACCGAATCTGTCGAAGATACCGGCTCTGGCGAAGGCACAGGGCCGGAAGGCATTGATGTGGGGGTAAAAGGGGCGACGGCAGAATCGAAGATCACCGGATTTTTCCAGAGAAGCGAGACAACAGAATCCTTCCCTCTCATTGCAGCAATGGGACATACTTACACCCCACCGCCTGTTTCTCTATTATCGAGAAATAAAGGAAAACCAGAGGTTGGCGACGTGAAGGCAAATATGAATATTATTAAACGCACACTTGCCAACTTTGGTATCCAAGTAGAGATGGACGAGGTATCCATAGGACCAACCGTCACGCGCTACGCGATGAAGCCCGCTGAAGGCGTTAGGCTCTCGAAGATAGTTGCGCTCCAGAGTAACCTTGAACTCGCACTCGCAGCTTCCCCCGTCCGCCTTGAGGTACCTATCCCGGGAAAATCTCTCGTGGGCATCGAAGTCCCGAACATCGCACGAACTACATTAGGGTTAGCGCCTCTCATGTCGGATGAAGCGTTCACTCGCTCCGACAAGCCGCTTCTTGTTGCTCTTGGACGCTCTATAACAGGCGCACCACACTATGCAGACCTCGCACGCATGCCACATATTCTCATCGCTGGAACCACGGGCGCGGGAAAAAGTGTTGCCATACACAATTTCATACTGTCGCTTCTCTACCGATCCGGTCCGGATCGACTTCGTTTCATCATGGTTGACCCAAAGCGAGTTGAGTTGACGGTCTATAACTCTATTCCGCACCTCCTCTCTCCTGTCATCACAGATGCCAAGAAAACTATCCTCGCCATGAAGTGGCTAACGAAAGAAATGGAACGACGGTACAACATTCTCGAGACTGAAAAGGTGCGCGATATCGCTTCGTACCACGCAAACGTCGTTACTCCCGCTTTCGCGGAAGCTCGTAGTGGAAAAGACGACGGGCCTGTGGAGGCGATGCCTTACATCGTCCTCGTCATAGACGAGCTCGCTGATATCATGACTATTTACCCGCGCGAACTGGAGGCGGGCATCGTACGTCTCGCCCAAATGAGTCGCGCGGTCGGCATCCACCTTGTGCTCTCTACCCAGCGCCCGTCTGTCAAAATCATTACGGGTCTCATCAAAGCAAACATCCCCGCGCGCGTGGCGCTCCAAGTCTCCTCGCAAATAGACTCGCGTACCATACTCGACATGGGCGGAGCAGAGAAACTCCTTGGAAGCGGAGACA
>CAYPGH010000038.1:0-5952 GCA_964410475.1 uncultured Candidatus Saccharibacteria bacterium | reverse complement strand
ACAAGGGCGGTTGCAAGAAATTGACTCATACGCTAATGCTTATGCGGTATGTAGCGCGCGTGAATGGCGCGCAAAACAAAGTAGACGATAATGATAGCGGCGATGTATACTACGTAAATCCAGAAAAAGGAATACTCCCCTCGCCCTAACGCACCAAGAATGAGCGCCGCGTACCATGAAGTGAACGCGATCGCACTGCCCCACAGAAGCGGAATCCAGCGTAATTGCAGTAGTACGGCATTCACTCCGATGATGCCTACGATACCAAGCTTCGCCCATAGCTTAATGGAGTAAAGCAATCCTGTATGCTCCTCAAGTCGAGCGAGAACAAGAAATCCGAAACCCGAGAGAATTAGGAGAAAAAAGCCGACGCGTAAGATGGCGTATGTGGCTTGCATGATCGAGTTCTCGTCACGACTCATGGTGCCGTCACGCAAAGCACGAATGAGATGTACCTCGGCAAACGTGGCTCCGCCAACACCCAAAACGGTGCCTACTATGTGCCCGATTATCAAGACTGTATACCAATCCACATTCGCATTATAACACGCATATACCTTAATATGGGTAGAGCCCTGTCAACTTATGCGGGAAATATAATACTCACCTGGCTGGATATTAATCATAATAACATGCCGCTTTTCCCGAGCTGAAGAGCTCGAAACCAATAACACCCTGTAGAGTCGGAATGCATTGGTTTACACTCCTTCACGTCTCATAGTGATTTCTAAATCCTGTGATATTCTCTATGTGGGGAATGGACGACTGATTTAGAAGGAGTATGCGACATGTCCAAATGTCTCGACACTTCTACCCACGTGATGTGCGGTTGTTGCCATACATACATCAGGTGGACTGCTGAGGGTGTGTACAACTTTTTTAGCTGTAACAATGTTTGCACGCCTGAGCTGTTGGATTCCATGAAAACTCCGGGGATCAATGTGATCTTTGAGAGGGGGTGTCCAAATTGTCGTCCCGGAATCTCTTTTTGCGTGACGACTACCGAGCCTCGCGACCAGATGCATTAGATCGCAAGGAGGCACGGACGCCAAAAAGAAACCCGATGACCAGCGATGGCATACACGGGCTTCTTACTTTTTATACACAGCGGGCACTAAGTACTTAGTCCTGACCCAATATTCTCTGGGCTACATACCGGGTTATAATTTCGCGCGTAATTTCTTTCTCTTTTCCGTCCCCAACCAATTCCTGTACTCGTTTCATTATATCTTTCTCAAGGCCTTCTATAATTTTTCTGTCATCCAATCCGCCGGAAAAACCATGGGCTTGGATTTCTTCCCAACGATCCAGTTCGGAGAGGTGGTCTTTCCCATGCAAAATCCCGAGTACTTCTTGCGGCGTATATTTTTGCAACCGTTCATACTCCGGACGCTCCGGTGAGGATTCCATGCCTTTCTTACCGAATTCAATGCTCATATATTTTTTATGGTATGCGAACTCAGAAATCATAACATACATGAATAAGTTCAGATACATTTGAGACTCCCTAAAACAGGGAGTTCATGCGGCAATTCAACATGAACCCCGAAGGTGACACCTTCAGGGTTCACAGCATGCCACCACCTCCCGAGGTTTAACCTCACCACCTCCCGAGGTTTAACCTCGGGAGGTGTGCCAACCTCGGGAGGTGTGCCAGAACAGGTAGACTCAGACAGGCAGAGCTTCGGGTGCATGCTTCGGGTGCATGCTTCGGGTGCATTGACAGGATTTGGCACACATGCTATCCTTGCTAAATCAATACAGCGCTGACCCAGGGAATCAGGGGTCGAACTCTCCCCGCTTGCCGGCAGGCAAGCGATTCAGCTAACTGCTTTTGGTACATTACTCACAAGAAACATTCTCATTGCTATGCAAGAAGGAACTATCGCCCGTCTCACTGATAAGGGTTTCGGGTTCATCTCGCGCGAAGGACAGGAAAAAGATCTCTTTTTCCACTCCAACGAGCTCGTCGGCGTATCGTTCGACGAACTTCGCGAAGGTGACAAAGTGACTTTTGAAGTTGCTGAAAGTCCGAAAGGACCGAACGCCGTCAAAGTCAGCCGCGTCTCATAAAACAGCGCGGTCAAACCAAAAGCACCCCTCAAGGGTGCTTTTGGTTTTATACAGACGTCATAAACAACTCGACCGCCATGGTACATTTCTGAATATGTTTCGCCTATTTCTTTCAGGAGTCTTTCTTAACGCCGTACGCAGTTTCCATGGCTACAACCTCTTGTGGCACGCGCTGGCTATCGGTCTCACTTTTGGACTTGTGACCACGGGAGTCGATTGGGGTTATTTTGAATATACGAGAGGCGACATTCTATTCTTAGTCGCGCTTCCCGCCGCAATAGGAGGCTTTTTCATACCAATTATTCTACCGGTAGGCATGTACGTTATCGGCGGGCTGCGTAAGAATCCCAATTTATTGCGCGCCAGCGCCATCCTCGCGCAAGCGGAAATAATCGCGCTTCTCATTTCATCGACTTACAAAGCATTCACTGGAAGAATACAGCCAGAGTTTCTTACACACCTGTCAAACATAGACGTAAGCCATCAATTCAATTTTGGATTCCTCCAACACGGTATCTTTTGGGGTTGGCCATCCTCGCATACTGCCGTGGCATTCGCGATGGCCGCGACTATATTCTGCATATACCCGCGTAGCAGATTCTTGCGATATATGGCCGCTTTGTATGCACTCTACGTCGCCTTCGGCGTCTCAATTAGTGTCCACTGGCTGTCCGACGTAGTTGCCGGGGCTATCATCGGCACCGCTATCGGTGTTGCGGTTGCACGGAACTTTCGTCAATAAGTAGGATCATCTGTCAATGAAGCTCCTCGCAGTAAGCTGACGGGGAATTCTGCGCTGGCATTAAATCAAGAAACGTTTTGATACAATGGAACATTATGCAACGACTTTTCGGCTCCGAGTTTCGCATGCCGCTTGTGGTCCTTGCTTGTCTTGCGGTGGGAGCCATACCTGGATGGAGCATCATGTGGGTCCTCGCAATCGTCATAGGACTTGGAAAAATAATATGGGATTCCATAGGAAAGATACGGAACGGAAAGTACTCGCTCGACTACATCGCATTTCTCGCGATGATCGTTTCTCTTCCGGCTGAACAGTATCTCGCGGGAGCAATAGTCGCGCTCATGATAACGGGCGGTGAGGCGCTCGATGAATACGCTGCGGCACGCGCCGAAAGTGCCTTACGCTCGCTGGCCGAGCGAATCCCGAAGCACTGTACAGTGCGCCTCTCTGATGGTTCTACCGTTGAAAAACCAATTCAGTCCATGTCGAAAAATGAGATAATTATCGTGAAGCCCAACGAACTCATTCCTCTCGACGGCGTTTTGCGCTCCGATGAAGCACTCCTAAACGAAGCAAACTTAACCGGCGAGGCTCTTCCCGTAACAATCGCACGCAATACTTTCATAAAAAGCGGAAGCGTGAACATTGGGGCGCTCATAGAAATTTCCGTGGAAGGTTCGTTTGAGACGTCCACCTATATGCGCATCGTACGGCTCGTGGAAGACGCAAAAAAACATCAGGCGCACGTCGTCCGGCTTGCAGAGAAAGTCAACTTCCCTTTCACAGCCCTTGCGCTCCTTCTTGCCGGTGGCGCATATTTATTTTCAGACGAACTATCGCGCGCACTCGCGGTCCTAGTCATCGCAACACCCTGCCCTCTCATCATCGCAGCGCCAGTTGCATTTATAGGCGGACTATCGCGCGCCGCGCGCAAAAACATTATCGTGAAGCGACCTGTTACGCTTGAACTATTAGACCGAGTAACAGTCGTCTTCTTCGACAAAACAGGAACTCTCACGCTTGGCGAACCGGATCTAATCTCAATAGAGAAGAAATCTGGAGAGCGCAGTGAAAACAATATACTCTCCATTGCTTCGGCAATAGAATTCCATTCCATACATCCGCTCGCGAGAGCGGTAAGTGCTGCGCGAGCCGTGCGAAAAGTCCCTGTCCTCGAGGCGCACGGTGTCGTGGAAACTATCGGCAAGGGCATCGCAGGCACTGTCGACGGTGTGCGTTTCTCCGTCTCGAAAGCTACACAAAACGAAAAAGAAGGTATCGTACTTTCGCTCATGGAAGAAGGGCTCGAAATAGCGCAATTTCACTTTGAAGACAAAATGAAGGAGAACGTCGGCGAGCTCTTTCGTTCGCTTTCCGCGCGCGGAATACGAATGGAAATCATAACTGGCGACCGAAAAGAAAATGCCATGCGACTCTTCGGACACTTCGGTATGCCTATTCACGCCAGTGTGTCACCGGAAGAGAAGTTCGTAATAATCGATGCGGAGAAGAAAAATGGACGAACCGTCGCTATGGTCGGCGACGGACTGAACGATGCGCCTGCACTTGCTCATGCCGATGTCGGCATCGTGTTTTCCGGAACAGAGAATAGTGCCGCAATCGAGGCGGCGGACGCCGTCATTCTCGGACGCGACATCATGCTGGTGAATGATCTTTTCGACACCGCGCGGCGCTCAATGAGGGTCGCCGCCGAGAGTGTATGGGGTGGAGTTGCCCTCTCCTCTCTAGGCATGGTCGCCGCCGCGTTCGGCTATATCCCTCCCATCGCAGGCGCTGTCATACAGGAAGTTATCGACGTCGCCGTGATACTGAATTCACTGCGCGCCGCCGCACGTTGATGCGATTATGCATCGGTGAACGAAATTATTGAATGGGCTCGAATCGCTTAGTGCAACGAATGAAAAAAATGGATTATAAGTTTGCTTTGTGATAAAAGAGGGTTTGGCACTTAAGTAGGGAGAAAAGACGTGACAGGGAAAATCTTCATGTTTTTCCTCGGTCGCCTGAAAAGTGCCGAGGGGGAACGAAAACATAACGAGCGTTGGGATACGATTCCCAACAGAATCACGCTTGCTGGGTTCGCCGCGATTGGCTTCTACTGCTACTTATTTCTTACCGGTAGCTGGATTTGGGCCATCCCGCTGTTACACGTAGTCATTCTGCTATCCGACCTGCTTGATGGCTTGGCGGCCGATTGGCTAAACCAGCATAGTAAGTTGGGCAGGTATTTAGATCCGCTTAGAGATCGGGTACATGCCATAGCGCTCTACACCAACTTCGTGTTGGTGGCTGCCGATGATATGTGGTTCGTGCTCGCAGCCTTCGCAGTCGCGATTACTGCCGAAGTCTGGGTCTCCGTCCTCGCCCACCGTCGTCTTATCGACGACGTGCTTTCGGTCGGGAAAGCACGGGCCGGGATATATTATCTTTTCGGTTTCGTTGCCTTGGTCCAGATGTACTGGATAGGTGACGAAATCATACCGCTCTTTGTAATCGCTTGCATAATGGCGACAGCAAGCGCAATGTCGGCGATCTCCTACACACTCGACTACGTACGTCGCTCAAAAAAGGAGACGCCCGAGACTTGACGCCCCGAAAGGAAATCGGGGCGTCTACATTTTTGGGAGAGCACTTTAAAACAATGGGGATAGTTTTCATCTTTGCGCAAAGTTCCCCGCAGCTTTGCTACGGGGATGAATGCGCAAAGAGCGGAGAGGGTCGGGGAACCGCGCCCGATTCCCCCTGCCTGCCGGCGGGCAGGCGTGGAGGAGAGCAGTGAGCGGAGCGAAGGTTGAGAACCGACGGTTCTCAAAAATAAAATACCTCGACAGCTTGCTGCGAGGTATTTTATTCTCTCTACCAAAAACAGCGTAAGATACCGTCGCTATAACTTTAGTGCTTCCGAAAGTGCCGTTTGCCACCTGGTGGTTTGCTGTAATTGCGCTTCTTTTTCTTTGTTTTGATAGGTCGCTTCATGCACTGCATTGTACCACATATAAGCAGACGCTGAAAAATATATATGCCACAAACCACCAACAAACCGTCAGGCTTGAGCCATGGATTTGTTACTCGGACGTGCGTGTTTCGATAATGATGGGCGCACGCGCGGCATCTTT